>NZ_CP011096.1:300000-600000 GCF_000969765.1 Mycoplasmopsis synoviae ATCC 25204 | reverse complement strand
GAAATTTCAAGACACTACGGTAAAGTTAAAAAGATCGAAACCCAAAAGAATAAAAAAGGTAAAGAAAGCGGTCAATTTAACATTTCAGTTGAATACTTTGATGAAGATGGAAACAAACAAACTCATCAATACTTAGTTAAATCAAGTCAAAGACTTCGTGTAAAACAAGGTGATGAAGTTGTTGCTGGACAAAAACTTTCAGAAGGACCTATCGTGCTAAACGAGCTGCTTGAATCAGTAGATACCAGAGCGGTTCAAAACTATATTCTTAAAGAAGTTCAAAAACTATACCGTCTTCAGGGAATTGCAATTGCCGATAAATATATTGAAATTATTATTCGTCAAATGCTTTCAAAAATTTCAATAATCGATCCAGGAGATTCAAGTTTCTACTCAGGATCTCTAGTGGATACTTTTGTATACCAAAAAGAAAATGGAATTCTACTTTCACAAGGTAAAAAACCTGCCTATGGTGTGGTAAAAATTAAAGGAGCAAAACAAACTCCGCTACTAAGTGATTCATGACTAGCGGCAGCATCATACCAAGAAACTGCAAAAATTTTAGTTGATGCCTCTATTGCAAAAAGAACTGATAATTTAGAAGGACTAAAAGAAAATATCATTATTGGATATAAAATTCCAGCCGGAACTAATTCCAATTTCGAAGAAAATGGAAAATATAACCTTAAAGAATTTTCAAGTTACTTCCCTAATAAATACGATTCAACTCCAGAGCTAAAACTAGAAGAAATCACCGATGAAAACATCGAAGAAGAATTCGATTATTTAAAAGAAAACACTATCTCAGAAGAAGAATTCGAAAACCTAGATGACGATACTATGTATCACTTAGAAACTAGTGATGAATTCGAAGATGAATCTTTTGGTGAAGATGACTTTGAATACAGCGAAGAATAATCTAAAAATTTGAAAAAACGAAAAAATAGCTATTTTAATGGCTATTTTTTTTATTTTTTTGTATAATAGCAACTATGAGTTCAAGTTATTTAAAACTAGATTTTAAGTTAAAAAATCAAGTAGTGCCTTTTGAAAGTTATCAAAAGCAAGTAAGTCAAATTCACAATGCTGTTAAAAGCAAATCAGTAGAAGAAAAAGACTGACTTGGTTGACTTAATTTAGCTAGCGATTACAACAAAGAAGAATATGCCAAAATGGAAGAAAAGGTAGCGCAATGACTTAAAGATAAAGTTGAAGTTGTTGTAGTTATTGGAATCGGTGGATCATATCTAGGAGCAAAAACCGGATATGAATTTATCTTTGGTAAATATTCAATTAAAAAACCACAAATGGAACTAGTTTTTGCCGGAAATGATATTTCAGCTGAAACTTTAGTTGCAAAGCTAAACTACGTTAAAGATAAAAAGTTTGCAATTAATGTTATTTCTAAATCAGGAACAACTCTAGAGCCATCTATTGCCTTTAGAGAATTTAGAAACCTATTAGAACAAAAAGAAGTTAATCCATGAGAATATATAGTAGCTACCACTGATAAACAAAAAGGAGTTTTATTTGAACTAGCTACTGCTAAAAAATACACCAAATTTGTAATTCCAGATGACGTAGGAGGAAGGTTTTCAGTTCTAACTGCAGTAGGACTATTTCCTTTCTTATGTGCTGGAATTGACGCTAAAAAAGTTCTAGAAGGCGCACGCCAGATGAATAAAGAATTATTTAGCGAAAATGTTATGGAAAACGCTGCCTATAAATATGCCGTTGCAAGACACTATTTACATAAAGAAAAGAAATACGCAGTTGAAATTTTTGTATCTTATGAACCAAAACTAAGATACTTTGCCGAATGATGAAAACAACTCTTTGCCGAAAGTGAAGGTAAAGACGGAAAAGGTCTTTGACCATCATCAGCGATATTTTCAACTGATTTACACTCACTAGGCCAAATGATTCAAGATGGACCTAAAATTTTATTTGAAACTGTATTAACTTTAGAAAATCCAGCTTATGATATTACATTTAAAGACAATGTAATCGACTATGATAAGCTTAATTATCTATCAGATAAAAAACTTTCTGAAGTTAATAACGTGGCATTTAATGCAACTATGGAAGCACATAGCGATGAAGGAAATGTTCCAAATATTTCTATGCTATTTAAAGACTTTAGTGAAGAAACTTTAGGAGCGCTATTTATGTTCTTCATGCGTGCCGTTACCATGAGCGCTTATCTTCTTGGAGTTAATCCATTTAATCAACCTGGAGTTGAAGTTTATAAAAAGAATATGTTCTTTTTACTTGGAAAAAAATAATTTAAGCAATGATATCTAAAAACAAAAAATATTTATCTGCAAAATATTTTGCATTTTTTACAATAAACTTTGTTGTCGGATTTGGATTTATTGCAACAATTTTTAATGTATTAGAAAAGAAAGTTTATGGTTTTGTAGTGCTTGCTGCAGCTAGCTTTATCGCCTTTGGTGTGCTGCTAGTATTTAGCCGGCTTTCAGATACCTATAAAGAAACCTATGGTGGATCTTATGCCTATTCAAAAGATTTAATGTATGAAATCGATTCGAAGGGCAATAGAGTTTTAGGAACTAAAAAAAGCCACCAAGTTTATAAGCATTTAACTTTTTTTACCGGTTGAACGCAATTTATTCAAGGGCCAATTTTATCGGCTACTTCACCTATATTTTTAGTTGCTATATTAGAACCATTTTTTAGAAATAGCGATGGAACTAGCAATGAAGTAACTATTAATATTATTAGAGGTGTTTCATTTTTAGTTTATATTATTTTAATTTTAATTACTACTTTTGGACTTAGAATCAACAGGTGAGTAGTTCTAGCGGCTGCTTCTGTAAAGTGATTAATTTTATTATTCTCACTAATTTTAGGAGTATATCTAATTTCTCAAGGAAATATTTACTCAAGCAATCTAACCTTAACTAAAAGCGATGAAGAAAAAATTAGTTTTTATTTAGTTATATCATCAGTTCTTACCTTTATGTATGCATATGGAGGAATTGAAGGAGTTTCTGCAATTTCTAAAGACGTTAAAGCTAAAAGCTTTAGAAAAATTCTTATGTATTCATTTGTATTTATTTTTGTATTCTACGTGGTGTTTTACTTAATACTACTAGGAATTAAAACTGAATACAATGGACAAAAAATAGATCAAATTAGAAACATTTTCTCAGCTGTATGAGGATTATCTGGTGCCGTATTTTTTGCGGTAGGAATATTCTTCCAACAAGTTTCATCTAAAATTTCAGGAACTGTTACTGTTGCTCGTAGCGTAGCTCCAATGGCTGAAGATAAATTTCTGCCAGTATCACTTGCTAAGACAAATTCAAAAAATGAATTTAAAAATGCAATTTGATTTTCAACTGCTATTACCATATTTTCTTTAGTAATTTTTTATGTAATACCTTTAGTTTTAAAAGCTAACGGTTATGAAGAGCCATCTTCATATTTATCACAAGTAGTAAACATTGGAACCATTCCATTTTTAGTGCAATATTTATTAACCTTTATAATTGCATTTATTCTTGAACATAAAAAAAGAATTACTAAAATTCCACTTTGAGAAAAAATAATTTACGTTTTAGCTTCAATTGCAATTATTGTAGTTTTAGCGGTTTATATTTTCCCAGTTATAGCTAATGAAAAATGAAGCGCAAGCAATACTATAACCTTAGTTTCATATTCAGGATTTACTCTGCTTGGTTATGTATTTTATTTTGCAACTAGAAAATACTACAAAAACAAAAAACTTAAAAATAATTAAAGCTATAAAGAAGACTTATAAAAAAGTCTTTTTTATTTTTATAGTATAATTAAAATATATGAGGCTTTATAAAAGAGTTAAAGAATTATTATTGCCGACACAATTAATTGATAAAAATCTAAATATAAAACTTGGATTTATAATGTGATCGCTACTGATATTTTCATACGCATTATTTGTCGTTAATTGAGGATTTGTAACCGGTCTTAATGGACAAGGTGGAAACGATCCTGGAATTCTTAGCTCTTTTTTTAAAGATGGCGACAAGCCTAGCTCTTTTGAAGTTCAAGCCACCAATTGAGCCATCACTTTGGGCAGAGGATTTGGTTCTATTTTAATAGGCTGAATGATAGTTAAATTTACTCACAAAAACTCAGTTGTAATTGCGCTTAGTTTGTGTTTATTTGCTATTCCTGCACCATATATGCCTAGCTATGCGCTTTTTGTTATTTTTAGAACCATTTTTGCAATTGGTGGATCTACTTTAATGATTTTATTTCAGCCATTGGTTACCGCTTATTTTAAGCAGAAAACCAAAGGAATGCTTTCATCATTTTCAACTTGAGGATATCCGATAGGAGCTATTATAGTTTTAGTTCCTTTCGCTTTTAATATCGAAAGCGCAAAGGTAGTAAGAAGCCACTGGCAGCTTATATTACTGATAAGTTCATCGCTATATTTAATACCTTTGATTTTATATTTAATATTAGGACAAAGATTTGATTTATATAGATCTTATGTAATTTCTTTAAAAGAAAAACATTTAAAGGAATTAGTTGCTAAAGGACTAGATTACCAAAGACCAACTATTAAAATGTTTCTTCGCAAAAAATCAACTTATAAATGAGCGATTTTTTATGGATCATGACTTATTGCCGTAACTCTTCCATTTGTAACAATTAGAGATCAGCTACCTAATTTAGTTTTACAAATTTATAATCACAAAGACGTTTCGATTAAAGAAATAAGAGCGCTAGCGCTACCGATCATTGCTCTTTGACTTATTTTATTTAATGGTGCTATTATTTTAGCTCCTTATACAGTTGGGCTTTGAAATAGGTTAAACGCTAGAAGAAAGCCTTTTATTATTACCATTTTATTAATTGGAATATTGCTATGAATTATTTCGATACTTTGTTTTATTTTTTTAGTAGGACCTAATTTAGATAAAAATGCAATTAATAAAAATATAATTCCATGAAGCGTTTCTATTCCGTTTTTAGTTCTTGGTTTTTTTGCAGGACTATTGCTATGAGGAATTCAAGGAGTATTTTTAAATAATCCTCATGAAATACCTGAAAATACATCAGAAAAAATTGCAATGCAATTTGGTTTTATTTGAGGATTTGGATATTTCTTTTTTACAATGCTTTTGATTATAATCTCGCTTCTAGAAGATTTTACTAATCATAATCTAGCGCCTTGATTATGATTTTCTCTTACTATTATTTTTACAATAATAGCCCCAATAACTTGGTATTTTATGAGCGAAACAAAGCCAGATGCGCCACTAATTCCAAAGCGAAAAAACCAATAAAAAAAATTATGCTTTTTGAAAGGGCATAATTTTTTTTATTGGTGAAAAACATATGGTGGAGATGAGGGGAGTTGAACCCCTGTGCACACTTAAATCCAATTACACGTCTACAGTTTAGCTTATTAAGTTAAATAATAAGCAATAGTGAATTAACTTTTATTTAGGAAAATATTTAACATTAAGCAGCCTAAATTAATTACTTAATGCGAGCCTTTAAACCTATTTTATTACTAAGGCAAATAATAAAACAACTAGATGCAAAAACTATGCGTATGCTAGATTTGAATTAAATGTGTATAAAGAAGGAGAAAACTCTTGAGTTACTTCTTCTACTTGTGATTGTTTGTTTCCGTTTAAGAAAGCCTAGTGGCATTATAGTCTGCCAAACTACTGCAATGTAATTTTCTCTAAATATGGCGAATCCGGTACATCCCCATATTTAGAATTTTAATATTTTTTTTAATTTTTTTTCTACTTCTTCTTTTTTAAGTTTTTCTCTTTTGTCGTATTTTTTAAGCCCGCGACCTAAAGCTAGCTCTACTTTGATAAGTGAATTAGAATTAAAATAAATTTTAGTTGGAATTAAACTTAAATTTTTTTGAAGTTCTTGTTTTATTTTTAAAATTTCTTTTTTGTGTAATAGAAGCTTGCGATTTTTGGTTTCTTCAACTTTAAGAAGCATATATTTTTTAAAGTAAGACTCTTTTAAAAACACTTCATCTTTATAAATACTGCAATATGCATTTTTTAGCTCAACACTAGATGCCCGAGCTGATTTAACTTCTCATCCTTCTAGCTTGATTCCTGCTTCAAAGGTTTTTAAAATTTCATAATTTCTTTTAGCGTTTTTATTAGTTGCTATTATTTTCATGTTTTTTTCTATATTTATCTTTTTGTCTGAAGTATCTATCGTGAAGAGTAAAAGTAAGTTGAGATGAAAATAACACTAAAGAAATAGATTGTCAAGTTAAAGCACCATATAAATTAATTAGATCAAAGTTACCATCAAGTTGTTCTTTTCTAATTAATAAAGATCAATATGAAATTCAAATAAAGTTATTTATAACATAAAGCGCATACATTCAATATGAAACGCCTTGTCATTGTTTGGTTCTTATTGAGTATATATATTGCGGAATAAAAGCTAGCGTAGTAAAAGCAGGAGCTACTAGCGAAAATATTAAAGAGACTTTATCGCTTACCCGAAATTCTTTAATTGCAAAATGTAGCGCCGCAAAAACAATGGCCACCACAAAAGTTAGTAAAATAGAAAAATTAGCTCAAAAGAATTTTTTACTAGTACGATTTACGTCATATTTATGAAGGTAATACATTCCAGCTCCATTGATAAACAATGAAGATCCATCGGCTGCTATTACGTTTCATGTATCTGATTTATTTAGTGACCCATAAATAACTCAAAGCACTATTCCAATATGCGCAACTCAAAAAGAAAAAAAGTTAACGTGCTTGGCTTCTTTTTCTTTAACAACTTTAATTAATTGCGGCAATGAAAGCAGTAAAACTGAGATAATTGTCATTCACTGAAATACTAGTAAAGCATCTTTTAACATAGATATTAATTATAAATTATTTATTATAAAAAACTCTGTTAAAATTATAAAATTTAGTAAAATTAATAGGCATAATTCAGCAGGCTACTACTAGGAAATTAATATTTACATGCTTTAATGCAAATTGAAAGTATAAAAAGCTGTAATTTGAAATCATTGAGTAAATATTAACCCTAGGAAGCAGTCTTACTCTTTTATGCAGAAAAGAGGAAACAATGTCACGTTACACAGGACCTTTGTTTAAAAAATCACGTCGTTTTGGTTACTCTATCTTAGAAACAAATAAAGAATTTTCAAAAGGTAGAAAAAGAACCTACGCACCTGGTCAACACGGTAATAAAAGAGTAAAGCTTAGTGATTACGGGCTTCACTTATATGAAAAACAAAAAGTTAAATTAGTTTTTGGAGTTTCAGAAAAACAACTCCTAAAAACTTATAAAAAAGCTGTTAAATCAAAAGAAATTACCGGTACTGTTTTACTTCAATTACTTGAAAGTAGATTAGATAATTTAGTTTACAGAGCTGGTTTTGCTACCACAAGAAGACAAGCAAGACAGCTAGTAAATCATGGTCATTTTACAATCGATGGTAAAAAAGCAAACATTCCTTCAATGCAAATTAAAACTGGAACAACAGTTGTATTAAAAGAAACATCAAGAAAATTAAAATTAGTTCAAGAAGCGCTAGAAATGCAACCAGCATCTGCTTGAGTTACAAGAAAAGATTTTCAATTCACCTTTGATAGAGTTCCTGAAAGAACTGAAATGCATAAAGATATCAAAGAAGCATTAGTGGTTGAGTTCTACGCAAAATAGGAATAATATGAAAAAAGATCTTCACCCACAATACTATAGCGTTGCTGTTAAATGTGAAACATGTAAAAATGAATTCACATTAAAGTCAACCAAAAAAGAATTTAAAATTGATGTTTGTTCAAAATGCCACCCAGTTTACACTGGAAATAGATCACAGGCAAAATCAACTGGAATGATTGAAAAATTCAACCGTCGTTTAGCAAAAAAAGACCAACAAAAATAATTCAAAAAAGCCATTATTGGCTTTTTTATTTTTCGTTTTTTTAACCTGAGTTTCCAAGTTGGAAGCTCTTTTTTATACCTTTTACCTTATTACTTATATACATAGTATATAAGTACATTTTTTAATTATTTTAATTTTTTACAATGATTACAATGATAATAATTTATAATATAAATATGAGTAACTACATTCTGTATAAAAGAAAAAACCCAAAAGAAATTTACATTGCATTAGGAATATCAAAAGGATACGGTAAAGGGATTGGTAATTTAGTTGGATTAGGTTATTGAGAAGAAATTAAAGAAAAATATTCTCTACAAAACATCGATAATTTAAAACAAATTGCTAGATTGGTCCCTGTTTCTAAAGATAAAATTGAAGTTAAAACCAAATTTTTTCAATTGCTTAACCCGACATCTGTTGAAACAAATGTAAAAAACGTTGGTATTGAATTGATTTATAAAGTAATTAAAGAACTAGATTTATTTAAAAGATTACCGAAAACTAAACACAAATCTTTAGAAGAAGTATTGGAATTTATTGTTGCAACAAGAATAATTCAACCAAGAAGTTATATTTGTCAATACAAAAACAAAAATGACTTTTTACATAAGATAGATATAAAAAAATCTTCAATTTATAACTATTTCGATACTTTTTTAGAATATAAAAATGCAATTTTAGTCAATATTTATAACAAAATGCAAGAATTGACAACTAGAAACGCAAAATTAATGCATTTTGATAATACAACTATTTATTTTCAAAGTTTTTCAAGAGATGCTTTGAGACAAAGAGGTTTTTTCTAAAGATGGAAAGCATGATGAAGATCAAATTGTTGTGGTTATGGCAGTTGATAATAATGGCATTGCTTTTCACTATAAAGTTTTAAAAGGAAATACTACAGATTCTAAAACTCTTGTGAAATTTTTAATCGAAATGCAAAGAATTTACAAAACAAAAGACATAATAATTGTTGCTGATAAAACTATTAGTCAAAATGCGAATTTAAGATATTTAGAACAAAAAGGATATAAATATATACTTCAGAAACGTATTGATATTCTTGGAAAAGAAGATAAAGCATTTATAGTAAATAAACAAGGCTTTGTTCAAGAAAATGAGTATTTTACTAAATCTAGATTCGTTTAATCTATTTGAGCTAAAAACAAAAATAAAAAAAGAGATAGCGATACATTTAGAAAACAATTTGTCTATTTTAGCCCTTCAAAACAAACTTTAGACAAAATAAAAAGACAAAATCTTATTAATAAATTGAAAAAAAAGTCTATTAAAGGTGAATTGCCATTAAGTGCTTTGGCTTCTGAATATAAGAAAAAGTATATGGATGTAGATGGTAAAACAGTAGCAAGATTAAATATTGAAAAAATTAAAAAAGTGGTTAATGAAAATGGCTTTTATATAATTGAAACGAACATAACAAATTTAAATTCAAAAAAAGCCAATGAAATATATAATAGACAATGAAAAGTGGAAGAAAGTTTTAGAAGCTTAAAATCAGCAATCGAAGTTAGACCGATATACGTTTATAAAGACGAGCATATTCAATCTCATGTATTTTTATGCTTTTTGTCTCTAATTGTTTTGAAATATTGCATTTATAAATTAAAGAAGTTTTATAAAGATAATGAAGAGATCCAAAAACTGACAATGAATATGTTTATAGATGCATTGAAACTTATAACAATCACAACAAAGACTGTCAATGGTAAAATTGTAAGTGAAATCAAGAATAATTTAGACCCAGAACATAAGCAATTAAACAAAATATATAGTGATTTTCAATATGCGGTTAATGGTCTATCATTGTAATTTAAAAGCGCAAAAAACGAATACACCTATAAATAAGGCGTATTCGTTTTTTCTTCATTGCAACTTGGAAACGCAGGACGAGTTTGATTCTCGTATTTGACACCATATAAAACAATGGTTTGATATGCTTATAAAGGCTATTCAAACCTTTTTTTATGCTGGAATTGGCAAAAATTAGTAGTTATTTTATATATTCAGCAAATTATATTAGCATTATATTATTAACCTATGAAGTTTTAGTTGTCGATTTTTCGTAAAAAACTTTTTTATCTAAAGACATAGCTTTTAATTCTATTTCTAGTAATAATGTGTAATTTAACATACTTTTATTATATAATTTGGTAAAGGTAATTTTATGCTTAAAGAAATATTTGGTAAAAAGATTAAACAATTAAGAATTCAAAAAGGAATGTCTCAAGATAAACTTTCAATCTTAAGCGGAATTGATAGACCACAAATTTCAAAAATTGAACAGGGCAAAATTAATGTGACTCTAGAAACTATCGAAAGAATATCTATTGCATTAGGTGTTAAGTCATCGAAACTTTTAGATAATAAAACGACACTCCGCCCTTTTGTTAAATGGGCAGGCGGAAAAACTCAACTTTTAGATAAGTTGTATTCATTAATGCCTAGAAAATTTAACAATTATTATGAACCATTTGTTGGCGGTGGCTCTTTTTTCTTAAGTTTGGCTCCAACAAAATCTGTTATAAATGATTTTAATAGTGAATTAATCTGTGCATATAAGTGTTTTCAAAATGAAAAATTATATAATAAATTGATAAATGAATTAATTAAACATGAAAAAAATCATTCAGAAGAATATTATTATCAAATTCGTTCAAAAGATAGAGAAACTAATTTTTTAAATCTACCAATTTATGTTCGTGCTGCCAGAATGATATATCTAAATAAAGCTTGTTTTAATGGTTTATATAGAGTTAATTCAAAAGGTTTATTTAATGTTCCTTCAGGAAAAAAAACAAAAGTAACAGTCTTTGACAAAGATAATTTTAAATCATTGAAAAAATATTTTACAAACAATGATATTACTATTTTAAATGACGATTTTACTGAAGCAGTTAAGAAAGCCAGAAAAGGTGACTTTGTATATTTCGATCCTCCTTATGACACAATAGAAAATAAAAAAACATTTACTTCATATTCAAAAAATAATTTTGGAAAGAATGAACAAAAAAGACTTGCAAACATTTATAAAGAACTAGATAGTAGAGGTGTTAAGGTTATGCTAAGTAATCATAACACTGCGTTTATTAATGAGTTATATTCGAAATTTAAAATTCATATTGTAAATGCAAAAAGAATGATTAATTCAAAAGCAGATGAAAGAGGAAACGTAGAGGAGGTTATTATTACTAATTATGAATAAATCTTATTTTTATCTATAAATAATACTTTTGTTCTTTATAATAGCGAATCATTTAAACTATTAAAATAATTTAAAAAGTGTTGATATGATTTTGCTTACCCAACATATTTTTTATCAAAATCCCATTTTACTCTGGAAATAAGTATCAGTTAATAAAACAGACTTAGATAAAATTTTAGCAATTCATGATAAAACAAAAATTAAATAGAAAGTGAATAGAGACTTGCAAAGAAATTTTAAAAGATGACGTTACATTTAGATTAGCGGTGTCTTTCATAATATTTATTGTATCGGAGTTTTCCTAAAACTAAAAGTTTTTTCAATAATAAACAATATTATTTGAATTAGATCAAATATTGTATCAAATTTAGCGCATAAATGTTTTATTAGTTTAATTTCCGAAACGATTTTTTAGTCTAAAAACAAATAACTTCTAACAAAAAACAGGCATACTCTTAATTATCAATTAATGAAAGATGAAAACAACTACAAAGAAATAAAAGCAGTTTAAATTTTGTTTCCTATTAAAAAATGAAAAAATACAAAAAAATATTCAACTCTAAACTATTGTCTAAAAATTGTCTACAAATAAATGTAGTTTAAATTTTATATCCATTTAATGCTAAGATGTTGGAAAAATTATATTTGAATTGATTATAATGTTAATTATTTGGAAATATCAAAACAAAAATATTTCGATTCGATGAAAAAGTGATAAAAAATGAGAAATTTTAATGAATGATTGTCAACGATGAGAGATAGCATAGCAACCTATGATTATTACACTGATTTTAAAAAAGTTTATACTAATACTGATTCTATAAAAATAGAACTAAACATTTTGAATAGTCTAATTGGTTCATCTTCTATTAGAAATGATTTTTTGACGTTGTTGAAACAATACCCTGAAGTACTAAAAGCAATTCCAATTTTAATTGCTAAAAGAGAATGTGAAATTAAAGTTACTGATATTGAAAGCACAAAAATATTTAATTTTATTAATGCCAATTATTCAGCTGAGGAATACGCTGATTTTATGGAAAATACAGGTCTTTTTGATCTTATCTCGAAGCATCTAATTAATAATCTTTTTGATTATGTAATGGGCGTTGAAGTTGGAATGGATACTAACGCAAGGAAGAATAGAACAGGTGATGTTATGGAAAATATCATAGAATCTTATCTGGTTAAATCCGGCTTTATAAAAAATAAAACCTATTGAAAAGAAATGTGTAAAAGTGATATCGAAAAAATTTTTGGCATTGATCTTTCAAAAATAAGTAATAATGGTAAAACAGAAAAACGTTTTGATTTTGTTTTTATTAAAGCTGAAAAAGTATTTGCTTGTGAATGTAATTTTTATAATAGTGGCGGTTCTAAACTTAATGAAACTGCTAGAAGCTATAAAAATCTAGCTTTAGAAGCAAAAGAAATATCCAATTTCACCTTTGTTTGGTTTACTGATGGAGTTGGTTGAAATTCAGCTAAACATAATTTAGAAGATACCTTTGATGTATTAGACACCATTTATAATTTAAATGATTTAGAAACTGGTAATTGTGCAGTTTTAAATGACTAACGATTTAATTTATAACGTTATTTAATGAATCAAATTTAAAGTTGTATTTGAATAATGTTTTTTATACTTATACCTATTTTTAAGGATAAATCTTATTCTAGAAAGTACATATTTTAAAGTTTTGGGGATTTTTCCTAAGAAAATAGAAAATATTGTTGAATAATATAGATTGATTAAGAGTTAAATAATCGTACTAAAATGATATTTTTTATCATAATAATAGTGGACGATGTGAAATAAATTATTATCAAAGAAAATAATTCTGACAATATTAAACATGGAATAAATACTTTAATAATTGATTCATTATTTTAACAGAAAGTAAAATTTATTTTTATGAATTCAGTTGTGTAAAAATAATTGTTTAACTAAGAGAAAAAATTAGAATAATAACCCGAGTTTCCAAGTTGGAAGCTCTTTTTTATACCTTTTACCTTATTATTTATATACATAGTATATAAGTACATTTTTTAATTATTTTAATTTTTTACAATGATTACAATGATAATAATGTATAATATAAATATGAGTAACTACATTCTGTATAAAAGAAAAAACCCAAAACAAATTTACATTGCATTAGGAATATCAAAAGGATACGGTAAAGGGATTGGTAATTTAGTTGGATTAGGTTATTGAGAAGAAATTAAAGAAAAATATTCTCTACAAAACATCGATGATTTAAAACAAATTGCTAGATTGGTTCCTGTTGGAGAAAATAAAATTGAAGTTAAAATCAAATTTTTTCAATTACTTAACCCGACATCTGTCGAAACAAATATAAAAAACGTTGGTATTGAATTGATTTATAAAGTAATTAAAGAACTAGATTTATTTAAAGGATTACCGAAAACTAAACACAAATCTTTAGAAGAAGTATTGGAATTTATTGTTGCAACAAGAATAATTCAACCAAGAAGTTATATTTGTCAATACAAAAACAAAAATGACTTTTTACATAAGATAGATATAAAAAAAATCTTCAATTTATAACTATTTCGATACTTTTTTAGAATATAAAAATGCAATTTTAGTCAATATTTATAACAAAATGCAAGAATTGACAACTAGAAACGCAAAATTAATGCATTTTGATAATACAACTATTTATTTTCAAAGTTTTTTAAGAGATGCTTTGAAATAAAGAGGTTTTTCTAAAGATGGAAAGCATGATGAAGATCAAATTGTTGTGGCTATGGCAGTTGATAATAATGGCATTGCTTTTCACTATAAAGTTTTAAAAGGAAATACTGTAGATTCTAAAACTCTTGTGAAATTTTTAATCGAAATGCAAAGAATTTACAAAACAAAAGACATAATAATTGTTGCTGATAAAACTATTAGTCAAAATGCGAATTTAAGATATTTACAACAAAAAGGATATAAATATATACTTCAGAAACGTATTGATATTCTTGGAAAAGAAGATAAAGCATTTATAGTAAATAAACAAGGCTTTGTTCAAGAAAATGAGTATTTTACTAAATCTAGATTCGTTTAATCTATTTGAGCTAAAAACAAAAATAAAAAAAGAGATAGCGATACATTTAGAAAACAATTTGTCTATTTTAGCCCTTCAAAACAAACTTTAGACAAAATAAAAAGACAAAATCTTATTAATAAATTGAAAAAAAGTCTATTAAAGGTGAATTGCCATTAAGTGCTTTGGCTTCTGAATATAAGAAAAAGTATATTAATGTAGATGGTAAAACAGTAGCAAGATTAAATATTGAAAAAATTAAAAAAGTGGCTAATGAAGATGGCTTTTATATGATTGAAACGAACATAACAAATTTAAATTCAAAAAAAGCCAATGAAATATATAATAGACAATGAAAAGTGGAAGAAAGTTTTAGAAGCTTAAAATCAGCAATCGAAGTTAGACCGATATACGTTTATAAAGACGAGCATATTCAATCTCATGTATTTTTATGCTTTTTGTCTCTAATTGTTTTGAAATATTGCATTTATAAATTAAAGAAGTTTTATAAAGATAATGAAGAGATCCAAAAACTGACAATGAATATGTTTATAGATGCATTGAAACTTATAACAATCACAACAAAGACTGTCAATGGTAAAATTGTAAGTGAAATCAAGAATAATTTAGACCCAGAACATAAGCAATTAAACAAAATATATAGTGATTTTCAATATGCGGTTAATGGTCTATCATTGTAATTTAAAAGTGCAAAAAACGAATACACCTTATTTATAGGTGTATTCGCTTTTTTCTTCATTACAACTTGGAAACGCAGGAAAAGCAAGCTTTTATGATTGATGATTCATTAACTATTGAAAAATTATTAAGTACTCAAAATTCGCAATTATTAGATGCTGTTAGATATACAGTAGGCGAAGGAATTGAAAAAGTAGTTACTGATTTTGCTGCAGAAGTGGCTCAACAAATGAATAAATAATTACTTTTAATAATAAATTATTAAAAAAACGACTTAAATACAAAATAAAAAAGTCGATTTTTTTGAATTATATATAATTAAATTATCTCAATTAATAATGAAATTATATTATTGATAAAAGGAATAAAATGAAAAGAAAATTTAAATTATTATTAGCTCTTAATGCCTCAAGCATTTTTGTTTTAACTCCTTTGCTTACTGCTTGTGTTAATCGTGAGGCTATAAATGAAGAATTAAAACGTTTAAATGCTAATAATTTTGACTTTAATTATCCTAATAAAAATCAAACTTATGCATTAGATGTTAAAGCAGAACAGTTTACAACTAATTCTAATGATCAAATAGAATTAGTTGAACCAAAAATAATTGAGCAAGTTAATCAGGAAGCTAAAGCAACTTTACAATATCGTTTAAAAAGTTTAAAAACTAATTTAAATGCTGAAATAATTAGTGATATTTTAACTAAAGAAATATCTGGATTTAAACAAGGTTTATCTTTAGAGGAATTAATAACTAATGAAAAAGAAAAATTAAATAAAACTAATTTTACTTTTGATTATCCTGATAAAGAAAACACTTTTACCGAAGAAGCTAAATTAGAAAAAATTCAAATTAAAACAAATAATAATTATCAAAATGAAGAGTTAAAAAATCTTACTCATGATTTAAAAACAAATAGTATAAGTTTTGAATATCAAATTTTTATAGAAAATTTTTATGGACAAAAAATATCTTCAAATGTTAAAAAAGTTACTATTTCAGGATTTAAAAATAAACAAACTTTTGAAAATCAAAATAGTGTAGATACTTTTTTAGCATCTTATACAATTGCTGAAAATCCTTTAATTAATCAAGATTTAAATATTAAACTTTATTCAACTAGTATTTCAGAACAAAATGCTCCTTATTTTTTAAATTTAGTAAATGATAAAGAAATAAATTTAAAAATTAAAAATATCAAAATAGATGATAATAATTTAAATCAAATTAGTTTTACTTTAGTGGCTCAAAAAGGTGATTATACTAAAGAAGAACAAAGAACATTTACTTTTAAAAATGATGTAGCTTCTTTAACTAATGGTTTGAGTTTTAACTCAATTGAAGAATTATATGATGTAGATTATGCTTTTTTAAATTCTCTAGCAGGAAATGATTTAAGAAATAAAACTAATTTGTTAAATAGTGCTTTTAGTAAAAAAGTAGAAAAATTAAATAATTTATTTGATTATGAAATTAATTGACAAAAATCAAAAAATGATATAACACAAGTAGAAAAAAAAGTTAGAGATGTTAATCGTCAAGTAAAAAATGCTAAAGCTTTTGTTTTAAAATGAAATTTAGTTGTTGATGTTAAATTAAATGGTAAAACTATTAAAAGTTTTAATAATTTAAAAACAGCTGATAATCGTAATCAACACGATTATTTTGGTGGTAATTATTTATATACTTATTTACTTAATGATGATTTTAATGTCACATATAAACCTAGTCAATATTATTTAACCAATGCTAAATTTAATAATAATAAAACGGATGAAGTTTTATTAACTTATATTAATAATACTGCTGAAGAAATTAAAAAAACTAACGAAAAATATAAAAATATTACTACAACAGGCAGATATCCTACTTTAAATCAAAATGATGCATTAAGCAGAGAATTATTCAAAGAAATTGTTCTAAAAAGCTTTGATTTTAATCTTAATGGTTGACAAATTGAAGAAGTTGTAAGTTATTTAAATAATGATACTGATAAATTTAATTATTTTTATTTTCAACCAAATAATTTAGTTAAATTATTATTAAAATTAACTAAGAATAATCAAGTTGTTTATTTACCTCTAATTTTTAACAATTTTAATTATGATATTAATCAATTAGAAGATGCTTTTTTTGTTAATTTAGTTACTGGAAATAATATTTCTAAAATACTTTCACAAGTAAAAATTAAAAAAAATAATGATACACATCAAAATTATTTAGCTTCTAAAATTTATGATAATTTAAATGATTTTTATGAATTGCCTGCTAATGGACGCTATCAAATTAAATTTTTAACTAAAGATCAAACTAGACTTGGTTTACCAAATAAACCAGTTCAACACTTTAACGATATCAAAGGTGAAGCAATTGTTCAATTTGGCTTATTTGAAAATGGTAAATATACTGGCATTAGCACTTTAGGTTATACTTTAAAATATTTTAAAACTATAGAAGAAAGTGATTTTTATCCAGCGAGAAATTGATTTAGTGCAAATGATTTTAATGATGCAACCAAATATACAAAACCTCAAGCAAACATTATTAATGAAATAGGTAAAATTAATAGTACAAACTTTATTTATAATTTTGTACAAGGTTCACCAAATAATCAAAATGATTTAAGAACCAGAAGAACTTTGGATCCTAAGTTATTAGTAGAACAAAAAGCTTTTGCACAATTAAATCATTTATTAACTATGGTTAATAACAATAGTTCACAAAAACAACATGATTTAATTAAAAATTCAACAGATTTAGTAAATAATGTCAATATAACTAATTTATTAAAAGATTATTATGTTTATTACTATGATGTTAACAATCCTAAAGAAAATAGTTTAAGTTTTAAATTAGGTTTTATTAACAAAACTAATAGTAATATAAGATATAGCGCTAATAAAGATATTACTTTAGAAAATCTTTATAATGATTATCAATTAGAAGCTTATCCTGAAGCTTTAATAAACAGTATTACTTTGAAAAATTTCAATGTTAAAGTAGATGTTCTTAAAAATCAAACGTCAGCAACATTGTTAAATTATTTTAAAACTAATAAAAATATTAATAATAATTATTTCAATTTAACTGAAATAAGCTATAACAATTGAAAATTACCCAATTGAAATGATTTAAAAATAGCTGAAGTAAAAAATATTGAAAATAGAATTTTTGTCAGACTAAAATATTCAAAATACATTTTTCCACAATATGTCAATAGACCTAAAGATATTTTAGGTGATACATGATATGAAATTGGTCATTTTAGTGATTGAACAGATGATAATTTAACTGATGAACAAATTTTAAACTTTTTAAGTGCTCAATATAATATGAAAAAAGTCTTTTTAGCTAATGGTAAAATTTTAAGACAAAGAAAAATTAAATTAAATTACAAAGATAATTATTTTGATTTAAGCAATAACAAAAAAGAGATTACTTGATTATTTAAAAAAGATTATTATAACCCATTATTAAAACAAGATAAGGTAACTAATGCTAAAATCAATTTTGAATTTTTTACCAATATTTTATATTTAGACGAGAATCGTTACAAGAGAGTTTTAGATTCTCAACAAAATTTAAATATTACTTTAGATTGAAATGAATTAGTAAAACAAAAAACTCTTATTTTTAAAAAAGAAACTCAAAGTGTTAATAATATTAAAATTGATTTTACTTTAACATTTACTTTAAATGAAGAAGGTATTCATTTTAGTTATAGATTAAGTGATGATAATGATTATTTAATAGTTGCAAATAATATAGCTGAAACTCTTTATTATCATCAAAAAACTTTGCCAGAAGTTAAATTCGATAAAAATAAAGCAATTTACTTTAATCAAAATTTTGGAGCTAATATTAACATTCAATACCAAAATGAAATTGAAAACGAGACTTTTAGCAAATATCAAAGTAATAAATTTGATTATCAAAATTTAAGTATAACACCTGAAAATATGCCCTTTTATATTTATAATGAAGCTTATAATCATGGTGAATTATTTAAATATAATCCTAATGAAAATTTAATTTATAAATGACATGAAGGATATAAACCTTCAGTTGAATTTATGCATTTAAGTTATGATGATCAAAGAATTAAAGATATTAACAATCGAGTTTTAGCCTTTAATAATGGTTCTTCTTTAATGCTTGGTAAAGTTAATAAAGATAAACAAGATGGCAAATATTACTTTATTACTAATAATCATGTAGTTAATAACAATAATACAATTGAAACACCTTGAGAAAATGCCTGAAAAACAAATGCTAATTTCACTTTAAATGGAACTAATAAACATGTTATTTCGGCTGATGCTAAAAAAGGTGTAGACAATGAAAACGCTACTTCTACACCAATTTTTACTTTCTGAACAGGATATAAACAATATAATGATGACGGCGAAATACATGTTGATAGTAAAGATAAAAATAAATTAGCTGTTTTACCTGATTTATCTACTTACATGATTGATGTTAATAATATTATTAATAATCTTAAAAAACAAGGCAAATTTAGCGCTGCTTTATGATTTGAAAATCTGAAAAAATTACCAAATTTAGGCATAAGCGATTACAATAAAGATAATATTACTTATTTTTTAGAAATGCACAAAGCTGTTAATAAAAGCCCTAGTTTTGAAAATAAATTGAATTTTTCAACTAATCGTTTAATAACAGGTTTTCCTGGTTATAAACAAATTGGTTATATTTATAATGATAGTACTATAGGAAGAGCAAGAGAAAGTTATCAAAGAACTTCTGTAGAAACTAGTTATGCCCCAATATTCTTTAGAGGCGGTTTAAGTGGTACGGGAGTAGTAGATGATAGAGGTAATTATATTACTAGTTTAAATGCTGCATCATTCTATAATTTTGCTACTTCATATTACAATTATTCTGTAGCTTGAAATAATGATAAAAATAAATATGAAAAATTTAATTGATTTGGTTTTGCTCCTAATATTGAACAATTATATAAATTAGCTAATAAAAATTCTCTTGCTTCAACTTTTTTAAAATTAAGTTCTTGAGATAGTACAATCGAAATACCTGAATGAGTATTTAATCCTAAACAATTACACAAAAATTAATTATTGATATTAAAAAATAAATTAAATCATAATATCAAGTAATATTAATTTCATAAATTTAAATAAAATTTTTAGAAAATTTATTATTAAATTAAATATTTAAATTATTAAAAATACGCATTTTAAAAACTAAAATGTGTATTTTTAATATATTTGACTAGAAATAATTTATTTAAAAATTAAAACCTGAGTTTCCAAGTTGGAAGCTCTTTTTTATACCTTTTACCTTATTACTTATATACAATGAGAAACTTTGGATTTAGAATTTAGAAAAGAATATGATCAAGCTAAAAGACAAATTGATAAAGGTTTTTAGGAACTACAAAACAAATTTCTTTAACACATTTTAATGAAAATACGCCATTAAATCAATGATTAAATGTTAATGATTTAGCTTACACTGCAGAAAAATTTACTTTAAACCAGAACAAGTTAAATTAGTTTATGCTGGTGTAGATTTTCTTAAAACAAGTCCTAAAGATTATATAGATCCTCCTTCTCCAATTAGTCAAATTGAAGAATCGGCCGATTTTGCTGTTCTTGAAATCGATTTTAATCATCCAAGCGGTGTAAATGATACTTACAAATATACTACAAGAAATACCTTACAACCAACAAGCGATCAAGAAAATGTTGTAGAAAATGCCAGAGAATTAGCTAAAATAGCTACTTCAAATTATGCAAATTGAGAGAAAAAAGATCAAATTAGTTTTATTTCTAAATCTTTAAAAGCAACTTATGAAGAAGATCAAAAAGCTATTATTAATGATGTTACACTTACTAATGGTCAAAAAACAAATGCTAAAAAAGCTAGTTTAAACTTTATTTCAGTGGGATTCCCAATTTCTTCAACTGATAATCACTTAGAAAAAACTTATGATACTGTTGTTGATCAATTAGAAGAAGATAGTCAAAGTTTATGAATTAATAAACCAATTTATATAGCTGAAGGTAAAGAAAATAGTATTATCGGAACTAAAGAATACGGCGGTATTTAAGTATTAGAAACTTTTTAAATATGCCCGGAATTACTGATTTTACTATTTCTAATCCTTTAATTCAAGCTGAAAAAAATGTTGGTTATGTTTATAATTTTATAAAAGATACTGAGTCAAATTATCAAGCTAATCAATATACTAATTATGGATTAGGTTATTCTCTTAATTCATGACAACCATTAGGTGGGGCTTCTGGCTCAAGCTTAAGAACAATTGATAATAAAATCGTAGGAACTAATTTTGCTACAGCAGATGGAGCCGGTGTTTCTTTAACAGCATTTACTCAAGCTTTTAGAAGTGAAGGTGAAAGTTACAATGGTTTTTATGGTAAATACCAATTAGAAGAATATGATTTAATTTATGGTGGTGGTAAAAATCAAAGAACTTCATACCGTCAAGCCTTAGAGTCATTAAACGCAAATATTAAAACAGCATTATTCCCTAATGGAATAAATAAAATTCCAGAAGAATTTAAATTCAAAAATTAATAAAATTTTAATATTTTATGGAGGAAGCATGATAAAAGCAAAAAAGATTAAATTATTAATTAATTTTGGTGCTATTAGTATTTTAGGTGTTGCTGGAGCAGTAACGGCTAAAGTTATAATTGATAATTCTAGTGATAAAGCTAGAGACTTAAATGTTATTATTGTTTCAAGAGGTGATAAATCAGTTTTAAATTTAAAAAATGTTGAAACTGATGATATTAATTCCTCAAATAAAGATAACAATTTAAAAGAAATAAAAGAAGAAACAATAACTCCTGTAGTTAACGATAAAGAAGAAAATCAAGTTGAATCTCCTGTGGAACCTGAACCTCCTGTGAAACCTAAACCTGAGCCTGATCCGGAACCTATTCCAGAACCCGAACCTAAAAAACCAACAATAGAAGATATGTTACCTCAATCTTCTGAAGGTATTGTTAATATAAATAATTTACCTGATTTAGATTTTAGTACGCTCAAACCTGTGGAAACTCCTAAAGGTCAATTAAGCGAAACAGAAAAAAGAACTATCAAAACAGCAATAAATAATTTAGTAAGAATTTCTCAAAATATTCCAACTAAATTCACACAAGAACAAATTGATGAAATTAATAAATCAATTAATGATATAAGAAAATTAAACGCTTATACAAAAAATGAAAAAGATAATGATTGAAGTTCTTTATTAAATGGTTTAATTGTAAATGATGGTAGAACTACTGAAGAAAAAGCAAATGCTATTGGCTGACCTTATAAAGATAATTGGCACAATTATTCGTTGTCATTTAAATTAATGTGAGAAAACTATCAAAGAGATCTTGATGCTATGTTAGCTAAAGGTATGGTTCCTAGTTTACAATGAGGTTCATTCGGTAATGTTTGAGGTTTTGCTGATCATAGTGATAACGTAGTAAGAAATAAATTAATTGCAGACAATAATAGAAGATATTTTCCTTACAATACAGAATATAAAAGAACTTCTGGTGTAATTCGTAATTTAGATTACGAAGGATTTAGTAAAACAGATGTAACAAATAGTTATAGAAATTACGGTGCGGAATCAAATAAAGGTATTACTGTATTAGAATATACTCCAACTAGTGATTATGCTAAATCACAAGTTGGCACAAAAAGAGTTATGGCAGTACTTGATGCAACAAATAGAGAAGGATACAATAGTTTCCTTAAATTCTTACAAGATGCAACAAGAGCAGGCAGAAAAATTGATGGTATTGTTATAAGGAACATGGGATTAATTGATAAAACTCAAGATTTTAGCCAAATTCTTTCTAAAATGCCTGATTCAATTCAAAAATTAACGCTATTTTTCGAAGGCAAAGACACTTCATCATTAATTGGTTTGAAAGACAAAAAAATTCAAGAAATTGATTTATATAATTCAAGCAATACTATAGCTGATGATTGAGCTATAAATCCTTATGCACTTAAAGGAGTAAAAAATATTACTTTTGATTATAACTATGACATAGGTTTTCCTGGCATACCTGGTAATAATCGTGATATGCCTGGATCAATAGTATTTAATACTTTAAAATTTGATAAAGGTATGTCATTAAATCAAATTAATGAAGGACTTAAAATTGCTCTTAACGATAGATTTGGTGAGAGAATCTTCCAAGGTCAATTTGGAGATGGCTCATGACCAACTTACTTAGATTTTTCAAATATACCAGAAATAAGAAGTTTACAAGATATGAATTTTTATGATCGTGTTTTTAAGAAATTAACTTTATTTAATAAGACTAATGTTTTCACTGTTGATGCAAAAACGCTTCATTTACAACAATGATCAGCTTTATTAATTAAAGGACCCGATCGTCCTAAGTTAATGTTTGTTTCTCCTCAAAAAGTTGATACACTTTATATAAAAGGTAACGCGGTTGATTTAGGCAATAATTGAGGTCCAGAACTTTATGGATTAATTGAATCAGGCAAAGCAGTTTTCAATACTGTATATGTGGACAATGAAGTAATGGCAAATACATTAAATAATTCTCAAGCCTTTACTACTTTTGGTAAAAGAGCAATTGTAAAACCAAGCAACTTTGATACTAATGGAGGAAATAGTGAAATCATCTCGTTTGAATAATTCAAAAGTTTTAAGATTCAATTGAGAAAAAGAAAATATTTTAAGAGTTATAGCTTTATCTACTCTGTTTATCTTTGTTGTTATTTTTGGCTTCTTATTTGAATTTGCTATGAAGCATTTAAGTGTTAATTTACTTTCTTATGAAGATTTGTTTAACACTTCTTATACTTTACATAAAGGATCAAATTTCTATGTATTTTATACTGTAATTCTCTTTGGTCTTTTAATAATAATAAGTACTATGAAAAGTTATTTTTTAGTCAATAAAAATAACTTAAAATTTTCTAAATATATTACATGGTATGTTATTTATAATTTTTATGCTTTAGCTTTATTAGTTTTATTTGCTTTTAGTTTAAATGTTAATTCTAATACACAAGCTAATACTTTATTAAGAAATTCTTTTGTAATTATTCCATTATTGATTATTGATTTAAGTTATGATTTCTTTAGTTTAAGTATGCAAAAAAAATACTTTACTTTAGATTTAAAAAAGATTATTTTAGAAATAAGTTATTTATTAATTAAAATTGTTTTAATTGTAATAGGTTTTTATGTTTTACAAGTTTTTTTAGCTGATAAACAAATTACCGCAATATTTATTAATAATTCTTTTATTAATCATTTACAAAGAATTTTTGTTGTTACACCAATTTATAAAAATTTAATTATATTTGCTTTAATTTTTGTTTTTGCTTTAATGATTGCACATAAATTTTTTGCTAATAAAAATAAAATCTTTAATTCAGTTATAAGAAATAAAATATTAAAACACTTAGTTCAAAACTTTTTAATGTTATTTTTAGCATCGATAATTTTTGCTTTTTATGCTTTATTCAAAACTAAAACAAAAGAATTAATTTTTAAAATTGAAAATAACAATGAATTAATTATTTTTGTTTTAGTAATTTCTTTAATTATTTTATTATCTTTAAGTTTTATCTTTTTAACTATTTTTTTACAAAAATGATTTAATAATTTCGATCAAAAAAAATATTTTATTTTAAATTTATTAATTAATTCTTTTTTACTATTAATTGCAAATTTATTATTAAATTTTCAAAATCGCTTAATAATTAATATTACTTGTTTAACTTTAGTATTTATTAATTATTTAACTCTACTTTTAAAAAATAAATATAAGTTAAATTCTTTTGAAAATTTACTTCTTTGTTTTTATCTTATAGCGGGTAGTGCAATTTTGATTTTTAGTAATTTATTATATTTAACTACGAATGAAAATAATTATTATTTATTAGTTTGAACACATATTTTTGATATAGCAACCGTATTTGTTTTAGCTTCTTTAGTTATAAGTTTATTAATGGTAATTTCACCAATTATTTATGCTATTTTAACTAAAATAATTAAAAATATCATAAATAAAGAAAACATTAAGAAAGGCAAAGAACATGTTCAAAAAGCATCAAAAAAATCTAACTAAAAGTAAAAAAATAAGCAATAATCAAAAAATTATTCTTGAATTTAATAAAAAGGCTCAAGAATATAAAAACAAAATTTTACAAGAATTTAATAATGTAAAAAATACTAATAATTTTATTGACTATGAACAATTTTGAAATTCTTTTTCTTTAAAATTCAATCATTCTGAAGAAGAATTAAAAAATCATTTATTTACATTATTAAAAAATTTCTTTGTGTCAAAAAAGAATTTAGTTTTGGACCAATTTGTTTTAACTTTTAGTCGTGATCCAAGATTTAATTTGAATGCTTTTGTACCTAAAATAGATTTTAAAGCTAATTCAAATGTTGCTGACATTGATTTAACTTCAAATAATGATGCAATAAAAGCAAATTTAAATACTTTTTTAAACAATTTATTAGATAACAATTTTAAAATTGAGTTTTTAAGAGATTGTATTATCTTTAAAAGTCAATTAGGATATAAATTATTTATTGGGGAAAAATTTATCGATGAATAAAAAATCTATTGAAACTAGATATAATTCCTTAAAAAAAATTTATAAAATTGTTGAATCTAACAAAAATATTACTCTAGTTAATTTATTAAAACTTTCTAGATCAATTAGTTTTTATTTAGATCGTATGAATTATTCTAAATACATAATTGAAGAAGTTTTAAAAAAATTTAGTTCTGATCAAGCTACTTTAAATAAAAAAAATAATTTAATTTCTTTTACTAAATTAAAAACTTTATGAGTTTATATTAGTGAAGAGGAAAAATATAGTACTAATTCATATCAAAAACATGAAAAACATTTAGTTAATGTTATTGATAAAAATAATGATCAAATTATTGTAATTGGTGAAAGAGCAATTAGATTTGCACAAAAACATAATTATCACATATTATTCAGTTACAAACAAAATGAAATTACTTATTTAAGTCAAATTCTACCTAAAATTATTATTAATAGTTTTCAAACTCAAGATTTTGTTAATTTAAATGTTATAATTAATTCTTCAAAAATCAAACAAAAACATATTCAATTATTACCTATTTACGAAAATAATTTTGTCTTAAAACATCATCAATCTTCATCTTTATTTAAATCAAATTTATCTTCTCATAAAATAGGACAGAATTTAGATGAATTTATCAATTCTGAATTAGAATCATATTTAATTTTTGCTTTATATACTTTATTAACTGAATCAGCATTAATTTACGAAAAATATAAATTGGTTGCACAAAATAGTACTTTAAATGACCTTGAAGAAAAAATTAAATTTCAAAAAAGAACATTATTGAAAGCTAAAAGAGAAAAAGAAATTGAAGAAATTTCTATTTTATCTAAGAAAAAAGATTTATTACATGAAAAAGGCGGACAAAAATAATGATTCAATTAAATCTTTTATCTGCTAAAAATATTCAAACAACAGTAAAAGCAACTGATTTTAAAGTTAATTTTAATTTAAATGATAAATGAAATAAAATTGAAAATAATGCTTTATTAAGTTTTCAAAATGTTTTATGTTCTTTAACTTATAATAAAAAAGAATATTTTATTTTCTTTGATTCATTATTAATTCAAAGTAATAAAGGTCAAATAAATTTATATTACAATCAAGAATATTTTGTTTATGAACAAAATGATAAAAACAAAAATGAATTAAAAAAACTTAATCAAGAATATAGTAAATTGAAAAAAGACATTCTTTTAAAAACATTTCAAATTAATGAGAATAATAACGCAAGCAATATTGCTAATTTACTAATTTTAAAACAAAAAGCTTACCGTTTAAAAGCTCAAATTTATTTCTCTCTTTTCGCATGTGAGGAACCATGAAAATAAAAAAACTTTTATCTTTTGCTCCTATTATTAGTACTATTCCAATTGTTTTTGTTTTATCAGCAGAAACAGATAATAATTCTAATAATAATAATAATAATAATGAAAATGCCCCTAAAGAAAAAACTGATTTTGTAGCAGCAAAAGAAAAACAAAAACAAATAATATCAGAGAGATTGCCCGAAATATTAGATAATGCTATTAAAAATATTGATTTAGAAATAGCAGAATTAGAGAGAAAAAACGAAGTAGAACCCAATATTGAAAATTTAGTAAAAATAGCTTATCAAAAGAAAGTCATTCAATATTTGAATAATAATAAAGAAAAAATGGTTGCTGATCCATTGGCAAATGGATTAAATTTTATTTTTGATGATCTTTTATTTAGTCCTTCTTATTATTTTGCTAATGTTAAATATTTAGGAAATCCCTATGATAATGTAATGATTGGTGAAAGCAATCCTTTAGATTATGCTAAAACTAAGGATATAGATAAAAACAGTAAAATTGATTATGGAGAAGAAAAAAAACTTATTGAAAATAATTTAACTCAAGAAAAAATTTTATTGCAGCATGGAACTTATTTAACTAATTTTGCAAATGATTGAAAAACTATTTTTGTAAATGAAAATGATTTTCCTAATTATGAAAATAATCAAAAAAGATTCGAAGTTAAAGCAGATGGGTCAATAGAACTATTACCTCCAGAAGGTTATGAAAATTTTGATAGTTTTATTGCAAATAATATTAACAAAAGATCATTAGAGTTTGACTTAAAACAAAATAAAGAATTCAATGAACCAGAAGAAATGCCACAGCCTCCAATTCCTCCTATTTTACCAATAGATCCAGAACCTGTGGAAGGTATTGAAATTGATGTGGCTCAAGAAAATGTACCGCGGCTAAGTCCTATTTTAAGAGCTGATTATTTATTAAATAGTAATCAAAATTTAATTAATTTATTAAATACTAATAGTACTATTTTTAATCAAGACGCAATTTTCTTTTTTAATCCTATTTTACAAAATATTAGTTATCGTGTTATTGAATTAAGAGAAGATCAAAATGGTAATTTACTTGCAAAAATTCAACTAACAAATAATACCAATAACACACAAACTACTTATGAAAGAACAGTAACTAAATATAATGATAGTAAATATGTACAATCATTAGAAGTTGCTTCTAATGCAATAAATCAAATGATGCAATATTATTACAATGCTTTAAATATTAAAGCCGATTTAGATTTAAGCGTTTTAGGCAATCGTAATTTATCAATAGCAGTTTTTAATCAAATTTTTCTAGCTATACAAACAATAAATTCATCTCAATTTAAAATTTTACAAGATGCGTTAATTCAAGATCAAAAAAATAATACAACTATTAAAGCTAATAATGAAACTTTTACTAATGAATTAACAAATGAAAATTTAATTAGTTTAATGGCGGATTTATTTACTAATTCTATTCATAATCAAACTATTTCTCGTTTATCATACTTTAGTTATTTAACAAGTACTTATCGAGAAATTTATAACAATTACTTAAAACAATTAAAAGATGTTCAATTAAATGAACTTATTACTAAAAATTTTGCCTTATTAAATTTAAATATTGAAAATTTAAATAAAGCAATTAATTCTTTACCACTTTTAATTCTTGATTTAGATCGCATTAATAGTGAAAATAATTTTGATCAAGAACAATTTAAAGCTTTTAATACTAAATTAGCATTATTACAACAACAATTTTTAAATTTAGCAGTTTTAACACAAAATAAAACTTTAGATCAAGATAATTTAGAACAAGAAAGTTCGCAATATTTAAAAGCTTATAATGATTTAATTATCAAACAAAATTTAACATCAAATGCTACAAGCACTACTACTTTAATTACTTTAGGTGTTGTCATTGCCGTTTTAATTGTTAGTGTGATTACATTAAGCATTATGAATTCAACTACTAAAAAACAAAAAATAAAGGAATTAAATAATGGAAAATAAATTATATATTTCAGCTGTTTCTGATTATGTTGTTGAAATAAGCGGCAAAAGTTCTTTTAAACAAAATGAACTTTATCATTTAGCAAATAATAAAGATGCTATTTTAATGGTTATTTCTGCTAGTGAAGATAAAGCTTTTTGTTTAATTAAATTAAATCAAGAAGATTATAAAATTGGTTCTGAAGTTGTTAAAGCAACCAATAGTAACCAAACTATTGAAACTACTAATGATTATTTTGGCAAAATTATTGATATTTATGGCAAAATATTACACCAGCAAGAATTTATTAATTTAAATTTAATTAATTTTCTTCCTCAAAAAAGTCATATTTTTAATGTAAATAATCATTTAATGACTTATTTACCTTTAGAAGAACAATTAAATACTGGTTATTCATTAATTGATTTACTTATACCTATTGGTAAAGGACAAAGAGAATTAATTATTGGTGATAGAAAAACAGGTAAATCATTTATAGCTTTAAATACTATTATTAATCAAAAAGATAAAAATGTAAAATGTATTTATGTAGCAATTGGTCAAAATCAAAATGAAATTGCTAATGTTTATGCTTTATTAAAAGAACATGATGCACATAAATATACCATTGTAATCAATGCTCCAAGTGAAAAACCATATGAACAATATTTAGCTCCATACATAGCAATGGCTCATGCTGAAAATTTATCTTATGAAAATGATGTTTTAATTGTCTTTGATGATTTAACTAAACATGCAAATATTTATAGAGAAATTGCTTTATTAATTAACAAACCAGTAGGTAAAGAAGCCTTTCCTGGGGATATGTTTTATGCTCATGCGAGATTATTAGAAAGAAGTGGTAAATTTAAAAATCGTAAATCAATTACTGCTTTACCAATATTACAAACAGTAGATAATGATATTACTTCTTTAATTGCTTCAAACATTATTTCTATAACTGATGGACAAATTGTAACTAATAGTGAATTATTTGCTTTAAATAAATATCCAGCTATAGATGTTAATTTATCTGTTTCTCGTATTGGCAGTTCAGTACAAAATAAATTAATGAATAATACTGCTAAAACAATTGGTAGTTTATATAAAGCCTTTAAAAAACAAGCTAAATTAGTAGCTGTCAAATACGATTTAAATGATGATATTAATTCTTTAATGCTTTCTGGTGAACAAATTGAAAAAATGTTTAATCAAAAAGGTATTACTTCTTACAATGAAAAAGATATTTTCTTAGTTTCAAAGTTAATTGAATGAAATCTTTTAAATAATTTAAATGATGATGATATTCACTTGGCAATTAGATTTTTAATTGCTTATGAAAAAGAAAATGCTGAATGTGCAAAAGTAATTAACGATTTAATTAATAATCAAGTTAAAGATGAAAATTTAGTTAAAGAATATTTTGTTTATTTACTTGCTAAATTCTCATTAAAATACAAATTAAATTGAAAAATAGTAGCTAAAAAAGTTTTTGCCATTGTTGACGAAAAAACTTTAGATAAAGTATATAAACAATTATTCGGAGATAAATAATGAGTGCTAAAATAACTAAAATTTGATCTGATGTTGTACAAGTAAGTTTTACTAATGAAGCTTTACCAGCAATTAACACTTTATTAAAAACTGCTAATAATGCTTATTTAATTGTTAAAAAAGTCATTGACGAAAAAACTCTTTTAGCTGTTTTAGTTGATTCACAAGATAATTTGGCAATTGGCCAAGAAATTCAAGTTCTAAATCATTCATTCCAAGTGCCAGTTGGCAATTTATCTAAAGGACATATTTATGATATTTTAGGTAATAATTTAAGTAGCCCAGAAATTACTAATGTTACTAAAGTTGAAATGAATTCAACAATTAAAAATAATACTAACTATACTAAAAAACACCAATTATTAGTTACTGGTATTAAAGCAATTGACTTTTTTGTGCCTATTTTTGAAGGGGATAAAATTGGAATTTTTGGTGGAGCAGGTGTTGGTAAAACTGTGTTAATGAAAGAAATTATTTTCAATTTATCAAAACAAAAAGAAAACACTTCTGCTATTTTTATAGGTTCTGGTGAACGTTCAAGAGAAGCTATTGAACTTTATAATGATTTAAGCGAATCTAATTTAATGAAAAATTCAGTAATGTATGTTTCTCGTATGAATGAAAATCCTGGAGCAAGAATGAGCATTGTTCCAGTAGGTATTACAGCTGCTGAATATTTAAGAGATAATAATAAAGAAAATGTCTTATTATTTATTGATAATATTTTCCGTTTTTTACAAGCTGGAAATGAAGTTGCCGCTTCTTTAGATAAAAAACCTTCAATCGGTGGTTATCAAGCAACTTTAAACACTGAAATTTCGCAAGCAGAACAAAGATTATTTAATAATGAAAATGGTTCAATTACTTCCTTTCAAACTGTTTTCTTACCAATGGATGATTTGTCTGATCCTTCAGCTGTAGCTGTATTTAATCACTTAAATTCTTCATTAGTGCTTTCAAGAGAAATTAGTGCTAAAAATATTTTTCCTGCTTTTGATCCTTTAGTTTCTTCATCAAATAATGTTAATCCTGAATTCATCGGTCAAAGGCATTATAATGCCATTTTAGAAACTAAATATATTTTGCAAAAATATAAAGAAATCGAAGATGTTATGTTAATTTTAGGTTTTGATGAATTAGACGATGAATCTAAAACAATTGTTAAAAAAGCTTTACAATTACAAAAATTCTTCTCACAAAATTTCTATACGACAGAACATTTTACACTTAAAAGTGGTGTTTTTGTTAAATTGGAAGATACAATTAGTTCAGTTGAGAAAATTTTAAAAGGTCAATTTTTAGATTTAAATCCAGAAAAATTCTCATATATTGCTTCAGTAGATGATATTAAAATTTAAAAAATAAAAAATTCATTTTAGAACTTTTTACTATATAGAAAATATATTGATTTGATTAATTTTGCTTTTAAAACAGCATTTTGATCAAGAAAAAAAGTAATCTTAAACTTTTTATAATTCATTAGAATTATAATTATAAAAGAAAATTTTTAATTTTCTTAAGGAGTATTATGAAATTAAAATTCAAACATTTACTTTTAGGTAATGTTTTGTTGTTAACTGGATTAACACCTTTGATGGTAGCTTGTGTAAATACAAGTTCTAAAAAACAAATAGATGATAAAACTAATCCTACAACTCCATCAGACGAAGAAAAAAGAGCTAGCGATAAACACGGAGGTTTAGTAGAAGTACAACCAGAAAGACCTTCAATTAACTTACCAGGCACTAATCCAACTAATCCGACAATTCCAACTAATATACCAGGAAAACCACAATTGGCTATTGATAATATTGAAGCATATAGAAAATTATCAACAACTGAAAAAAATAAAGTTGATTTAGAGGGCTATGTTAATGCTTTAAGTAGATTACATGGTGGATTAGAAAATGTGCAAAATATTATTTCTCAACGTTATAACATTCCTGCTTTAAATGAAACTCAAATTCAAACTTATAATCAAAAAGCCGCAGCAGCAAATCAACCTGATTATGCTAGTGCTCTATTAAGAAATTTTTCTATAGTTAATGATAATAATTATTTATATGTAAATCCTATTAGAGATTCATCAAAAGCTGCTTATTGAAATTCAACACCAGGTAATCGTGGTTTACCAAGATATTTACCTAATGAGATTTATAAAAAAGCAGCAATGCAAACATATGCAATTGAATTTTTCAATCGTAATTCAGAATTAGAAAAAAATCCCAAAGGTATCTCAAAAGCTTATTTAACTTACCGTGGTACTGCATGGATTTTAGATTATGAATTAGATAGTAATGGTTATCCTACTAAATGATATTTAGCAACTAACGCTCACGTAGCAGCTGGTTTTATGAAAGCTAAAAGTGATGGTTCAAGATTTACTAACATAGTTGATTTAAATGCTGAAAAAAAACGTTTTGAAAAAGCTCAAAAAACTTTTGATGAAGGACAAACTAAATGAGAAAAAATAAGTAAAAATTATTTAGATAAAATTGAAAGATTGCACGCTGAAGTTAATAGATATCATGGTTTAAAACAACAAGCTGAAACAAACGGCAATGCTGCTAAAGTTAGCGAATATGAAAATTTAATTAAAAAAATCCAAGATAATGATTTACCTGCTGCATATCAAGAAAAAGATAGCAAAACTTTAGAAGAATGAAATAAATTACCTTTTGAATATCGCAAAGCTTGATCAGATTCACAAGAAACTCTAAAAGGAGGTTTCTTGGGAGAAACTACAAGTATTGTTATTAGTCATTTTAATCAAAATACTCCTTTAAACCAATGATTAAGAACTAATGCAGTAGCTCCAACTGTAGAAAAATTTACTTTTAAACCAGAACAAGTTAAATTAGTTTATGCTGGTGTAGATTTTCTTAAAACAAGTCCTAAAGATTATATAGATCCTTCTTCTCCAATTAGTCAAATTGAAGAATCGGCCGATTTTGCTGTTCTTGAAATTGATTTTAATCATCCAAGCGGTGTAAATGATACTTACAAATATACTACAAGAAATACTTTACAACCAACAAGCGATCAAGAAAATGTTGTAGAAAATGCCAGAGAATTAGCTAAAATAGCTACTTCAAATTATGCAAATTGAGAGAAAAAAGATCAAATTAGTTTTATTTCTAAATCTTTAAAAGCAACTTATGAAGAAGATCAGAAAGCTATTATTAATGATGTTACACTTACTAATGGTCAAAAAACAAATGCTAAAAAAGCTAGTTTAAACTTTATTTCAGTGGGATTCCCAATTTCTTCAACTGATAATCACTTAGAAAAAACTTATGATACTGTTGTTGATCAATTAGAAGAAGGTAGTCAAAGTTTATGAATTAATAAACCAATTTATATAGCTGAAGGTAAAGAAAATAGTATTATCGGAACTAAAGAATACGGCGGTAGTTTGAATCCTACTTTAAGTATTAGAAACTTTTTAAATATGCCCGGAATTACTGATTTTACTATTTCTAATCCTTTAATTCAAGCTGAAAAAAATGTCGGTTATGTTTATAATTTTATAAAAGATACTGAGTCAAAATATCAAGGTAATCAATATACTAATTATGGATTAGGTTATTCTCTTAATTCATGACAACCATTAGGTGGGGCTTCAGGTTCAAGTGTAAGAACTATTGATAATAAATTAATTGGTATTAACTTTGCTACAGCAGATGGAGCCGGTGTTTCTTTAACAGCATTTACTCAAGCTTTTAGAAGTGAAGGTGAAAGTTACAATGGTTTTTATGGTAAATACCAATTAGAAGAATATGATTTAATTTATGGTGGTGGTAAAAATCAAAGAACTTCATACCGTCAAGCCTTAGAGTCATTAAACGCAAATATTAAAACAGCATTATTCCCTAATGGAATAAATAAAATTCCAGAAGAATTTAAATTCAAAAATTAATAAAATTTTAATTATTTTATGGAGGAAGCATGATAAAAGCAAAAAAGATTAAATTATTAATTAATTTTGGTGCTATTAGTATTTTAGGTGTTGCTGTAGCAGTAACGGCTAAAGTTATAATTGATAATTCTAGTGATAAAGCTAGAGATTTAAATGTTATTATTGCTTCAAGAGGTGATAAATCAGTTTTAAATTTAAAAAATGTTGAAACTGATGATATTAATTCCTCAAATAAAGATAACAATTTAAAAGAAATAAAAGAAGAAACAATAACTCCTGTAGTTAACGATAAAGAAGAAAATCAAGTTGAATCTCCTATGGAACCTGAACCTGACCCAGAAGAATCTAATAAATATTTTAGTGATGTAACTAAACCAATAGAAAATCCTCAACCTGAACCTCCTGTGGAATCTAAACCTCCTGCGAAACCTGAAAAACCTGATGTAAGTAAATTATTACCTAATTCTAATCCTGGATATGTAAATATAGATAGTTTGCCGGATTTTGATTTTGCTATTGATAAACCTAAAGAAAATCCTGTTGGCAAATTAACAGAAGAACAAACTAAAACTATTAAAACTGCAGTGTCTACTTTAGTTAATTTAACTAAAGATTTACCAGAACAATTTACTAATGAACAAATTGAACAAATTAACGATGCAATTTATAAAATAAGAAAATTAGGTGCAGCAACAAAAAATGAAGGCAAAAAGGATTGAACACTTTTATTAAAAAATTTATATAATAATGATGGTAGAACTACAAGCGAAAAATCTAAAGCTATAGGTTTTCAAATTATCAATGATGCTTACAATTTACCTAAAGAATTTAAAGATATGTGAGCTAATATTGAAAGAGATTTAGATAAATTTTTAGCTAAAGGTATGGTGCCAAATATTCAATGAGGTTATACTGGTAATTCTTGAACCTTTATAGATCATTCAGATAATGTAGTAAGAAATAGAATGATATCAAATCATCAAAATAGATATTTTGCATATGATAGTGAATATAAACGTAATTCTAAAGTTATTCGTGATTTAGATTATGAAGGTTTTAAAAAACAAGACGCAACTAATAGTTTTATTCAATATGGAGCAGGAAGTAACATTGGTATAACTGTTTTACAATATACACCTGAAGGCGAATTTGCCAAAAGTAAAGTTCAAGGCAATCGTTTAATAGCTGTTTTAGATGCATCAAATGTTGCAGGTTATAATAATTTCCTTAACTTTTTGAAAAAAACAGAACAAGCCGGACAAAAATTGGATGGTATAGTTATAAGAAATATGGGCTTAATTGATAAATATCAAGATTTTAGCAAAATATTAGCTCAAATGCCAGATTCAATACAAAAATTAACTTTATTCTTTGAAGCTAAAGACACTTCATCATTAATTGGTTTAAAAGATAAAAAAATACAAGAATTAGATTTATATAATTCAAGCAATACAGTAGCTGATGATTGAGGTATTAATCCATATGCTTTAAGAGGAGTAAAAAATATTACTTTTGATTACAATCATGAATCAATCACTACTTCTACGGTCCAACCTAATAATAAAAATATGCCCGGTTCTATAGTATTTAATACCTTAAAATTTGATAAAGGCATGACCTTAGATCAAATTAATGAAGGACTTAAAATTGCTCTTAAAGATAGATATGGCGAGAGAATTTTTCAAGGAGCATTTGGTGATGGTTCATGACCTACTTATTTAGATTTTTCTAATTTACCTGAAATTAGAAATTTAAAAGACATGAATTTTAACACTAGAGTATTTAAAAAATTAACTCTTTATAATAGAACAAACGTATTTGAAACTGATGCTAAAACTCTGCACGAGCAACAATGAACCGCATTATTATTTAAAGGTCCTGAAAGACCAAAATTGTATTTTCTTTCTCCACAAGAAGTTAATACCTTGTATATAAAAGGTAATGCCATAGATTTAGGCGATAATTGGGGTAGAGAATTATATTGCTTAATCGAAGCAGGAAAAGATGTTTTCCAAACAGTTTATGTAGATAATGAAACAATGGCTCAAGTATTAAATAATTCACAAGCTTTTAGACAATTTAATAAAAAAGCAATAGTAAAACCTGCAGGCTTTAATAATAGCGCTGATAATTCTATTGTTTCTTTCGAATAATATAATTAAAAAACTGCTATATAAGCAGTTTTTTAATTATTGTTTTTCAAAAATAAAATAAAAAAGAATAAGTTTAATACTTATTCAAAATCCATATCAATGTTTATTAATTTTAAAGTATCTTTATGCACTTTAGCCATATGAGATGTTGATGCTTCAAATTGTTTTAATTCATTATTATTAAAATTAGGTTTAACACTTAAATACTCATAACCATTTTTTCCAACAATAACTGGTATTGAAATATAAATTCCTGCGTTTTTGTAATTAGCAGGTAATTTTACACCAATATTCATTACTTGTTTTTTATTATTTAAAATAGCATCAGTAATTTCATATAAAGATGTTCCAATACCAAATTGAGTATTGCCTTTTCTTGAAAAAATATAGAAAGCTTCATCAATAGTTTGTTTTAATATTTGATTTAATTCGTTAGATTTAAGTTTCTTGCTTTTAAGTAAATTTTCTAAAGTAGCATCTCCAATTTTTACAGTAGATCAAAGAGGAATAGCGCTTGAACCGTGTTCTCCTAAAATACTTGCCTGTACAGAATCAGCATTAACATTAAATTTTTGAGCAATAAATTTTTTAAAACGTGCGGAATCTAACAATGTTCCTGTAGAAATAACTTTTTTAAATGGTAAATTTGACGCATAAGTAAATACTGAAGCCATAACATCACAAGGATTAGCCGCAACTATAACTATACCTTTGAATTTAGCTTCTTTTAATTGATCACCAAAAGACTTCATTAATTTTGAATTAGCCTCAGCTAGTTTTAAACGATCACTAAAATCTTTATTAGCAGGAATTGATGCAGTAACAATTACTATGTCAGCGTCTTTGGCTTCTTGTAATAATGTGCCTACCTTAAAAGTAGAATTATTACGAGGCATTAGAGCAATCATATCTTGAAAATCATGTACATGAGCTTGGCAAATTTCTTCATTTTTATCAACAAAAACAAAATTTGCTTGCAAACCTCTAGCTAAAGCTATATTGACAAATGTAGTACCTACATTTCCCATACCTATAACAATAATTTTTTTCATAAAACCTCAGTTATTTAATTATTAATAAAATATCTAAATAAAAATAAAGTTCAGTACTAATTATACTAAATTTATTAATTTATTTATTGTTTAAAAATAATAAAAAAAACTTCGTTTGAAACGAAGTTATACTTTGATATGGTGGCTCCGGCAGGAATCGAACCAGCGACACACGGAGCTTTAGTCCGTTACTCTACCAACTGAGCTATAGAGCCATGGCGGTCCAGACGGGAATTGAACCCGCGATCTTCTCCGTGACAGGGAGACGTATTAAACCACTTTACCACTGGACCATAATGGTGGCGGAGGTTGGACTTGAACCAATGACCTCAGGGTTATGAGCCCTGCGAAATACCAAACTTCTCCACTCCGCGATATATAAATTTGTTTTGGCGTTTTCGTTAGAAAACGAATGACGGGTGATGAGAGATTCGAACCCTCGCGGGCCCGTGAAGCCCCTGACAGTTTTCAAGACTGTTCCCTTCAACCAGGCTTGGGTAATCACCCATGGTGGACCCAACAGGATTCGAACCTGTAACCAACCGGTTATGAGTCGGTTGCTCTAACCGTTGAACTATAGGTCCAATTAACAGTTAGGCATATTCCATAATTGGGTAGCGTCGATGAGATTCGAACTCATATGCTTTTTGTCTCTAATTGTTTTGAAATATTGCATTTATAAATTAAAGAAATTTTATAAAGATAATGAAGAGATCCAAAAACTGACAATGAATATGTTTATAGATGCATTGAAACTTATAACAATCACAAAAAAGACTGTCAATGGTAAAGTTGTAAGTGAAATCAAGAATAATTTAGACCCAGAACATAAGCAATTAAACAAAATATATAGTAATTTTCAATATGCCGTTGATGGTCTATCATTGTAATTTAAAAGCGCAAAAAACGAATACAGCTATAAATAAGGCGTATTCGTTTTTTTCTTCATTACAACTTGGAAACGCAGGTTTTATTTTGCCTTTTTTTAAATTTGTAAACATAACAAAGACAAAAAAACAAAAGCATTTCTGCTTTTGTTTTTGGTTTTAATTATCAGTTTTTGAGTTTGAAGTCGTTTGCATTTTCTGGCATTCTACCAAGCTCAAGAGCTAGATATAGAATGTATGAAACTTTAAATGATCTTCAGTTTCTGTCAAATCTTTTCTTGTTTTCGTAGTATACGTAAGCAAGCATTTGACTAGGACGATAATTATATATATTTACATTTTCAGTGTAACCGAAGATGTAGTATCAGTGGTATCTAGCGTGATTGTATCAGTATTCCATACCGATTGTTTTTAGTTGTCTATCACTTGGACGGCTTCTTAAAATGTTATCTCTATATGATCTACCATTGCTGTATTTACGTTTTAGAACTTCATCTTGTGCTCATCAAAGACCGTATGCTACGAAGTTTGAAACTGTAAACGCATTAGCATATGATCAATACATGTAATTTGAAATTCCAGGTTGAGTTCTAAGGAATCATAAGAATAAAGTAGAAAGCCTAAACATTGCTTTATAGTTGGCATTGTTTTTGTAATCAAAGCTTTTTCTAGCATTATAGCTTAATTTAATATAATCGTTGAATAATCCTTCTCACATAGGAATAAAGAATGTTCCAATGAATTCTTTAAATCCTTGTGATACTGCTCATATTAAGTTGGTATCAAGACTAAGTCCATAACCTTGCGCAGCAGCTGCTCCTCCTGAGTTTGATCCACCTTGATGTGGGCTTGCATATTCTTCAGGAGTTAGAATTCTTCTTAGTTCAGGGAAAATACCTGTGTTTCTTCTTGAGTCACTTCTATCAAATAATAAGTTTATAAATGCAACGTAGTTTTGGTTTCCAATACTTGAAATAATAGTTTGCACTCAATCTTTTTTACGAAGAATAGAATTAAGTGAAATACTTTTTTTGTCGCTTGTTAAAAATAGTGCAACAAGTCCTTCTTTAAGTGAGCTTGTCATGGTTTGCATGATGTTTTCACTCTTAGTATAGTCAACATTTTTTACCGCTTGGTATACTGAATCGATAATTCTACTTGCGTAGTCATTATTTGGTGAATTCTTAGCAACACCTGCTAAAAATCCTTGAACGAAGTTTGAAATTACAGGAATATCTGAATTTCTAAGTTTTCATCTATTTTCGTTTAGTTTTTGAACTAATATTGCAGCAATTCCATCATAAATTTTTTTGTCTTTGCTGGTCATTAAATCACGAACTCAAGCAATAATTTCATTTTTAACGTAATTTGATACTTGTGAATTTTCTCTAAATAATTTATTTATAGCTTCACCAAATGAATTTGCATTGCTAAAGTCGGTAATTCTATCTAGAATGTAATTTGAAAATGTTGTTGCTAAATTTCTAACGTGGCTATCTGATAAAGCACCAGCTACCAATTCGTTAACTCTAGTTTCGTCTTTAAATCCTAAAATTCTAGCTACATTTAATTTAGTTGCAATACGTTTAACACTATCTCTTGAACGTAAAATTTGTTGTAATAAGTCATTAACTGCGTTTTTGTATAATGCTTTGTTATTGCTAAATGTTGCGTTTCTTAAGATTTTAGCCACAAATGAAAAGTCATTAAATGGAAGGTAATCTTTCATTGTAGCATTTACTTGATTTGCAACTTCAGTAAAGTTAGATGATTTTAATACTGCATCTCTTATCATTTTTCCAAGAAGAACTGGAATTTGAGTGCTTTCAAGGAATGAACTTAAATTACTGGTTGTTTTTAAAATTGCATCTGTTAGAGCTTTTGATTTGTTAATTCCTCATTTAGTTAATACACTTCAAAGAGCATCATTTAATGCACCTTGAACTTTTGGATTTTTAACAGCATCTAAAATAAAGTTTTGAAGATCAATTACAAGTGCATGTTGATTATCTTTAACATATTTTTTAAACACTCCAAAGTATGTGGTTACATCTTTTAAAGGATTGCTTTTTCTTGTATTAAATACATAGTTAAAGATTCTATCTGCTTGATCACCAAGTTTAACGTTTTGGAATACTGTATTTACAAATTTAACAAATACGCCTTGATCAAGAGCTTTGTCTTGAACTTGATTTCTTAGATTTGAATCAAGTCCATTTCATAACATGGTTCCTAAATCAAATGTTGATTGCATTTGTTTAATCATGTTTTTCATCAATGTAGAAAGTTGAATTCTATTTAAGAATAACTCTCTTTCATTGATTAAGGTTTTTAATAAATTAACAACTTTAGTTTCGTTATCTTTAGAGAATACATTTTGTAAAGCAGTTAATGATACTTGAACAACTTTGTTTAAATCAGTTTGAGCTGAAGCTTTTGATAATTCTTCAAGTGATTTATTTAAGAATGGTGAAATTAGATTTAATTGCTTATCTACAGGTTTTAATACAGAAAGCAGTGCTCCAACAAGACCTTTTTTATCGTTAATTCCTTTAAATAAAGGTTTTAGTTTAGGATCATTATCAACATATGAAACTAAAAGATTTGAAAGTAGATCTCTAAAACTTGAATCTTGAGTTAATCCAAGAAGAGCTTCTTTAATATCTTTAACTAAAGTAGCATTTACACTTTTATCGTTAAATATTAATTTTAATAAGTCGTTGTATGAACTTGTAGATTTAATTGAATCTGTTGCTGCAAATACTCTATCAACTAAAGTATTAACAACTTTTTGCATACTTTCATTTTTCAGAGCTAATTGAAGAGTTGTTGCAAGTGTGTCTTGTGAAAGGTTAAATTGTGAAACTAATTGTTTTACAAAACCAAAGTTTAATAATGAAGATTTAATAAATTCAGGATTATTTGAAAGGTTTGTAATTAATTTCTTAACAATGTCTTTAATGGTATCTTTTTGACCTGCAAAGAAGTTAGATGAAATAAAGTTTTTGAAAACTGTATAGTCATTTAGATTTGCAAGTTCAACTAATTTAGAAGATAAATTATTGAATGTAGTTAAAACGTTTTTGGTTGTTTGTAAATCTTTAAAGAAGAAATCAGTAACTTTGGTTAGGATTCCGTTTGATTCTATAAAAGGATAGAAGTCTTTAGCTAGTGAATCTACTAACTTATCAACTTTATTTTGTTCTACTTTAACACCGTATTTATTTAAGAAGTTATTTAATACTACTTTCAATACTGCTTTAAGGTTGTTATCACTTACTAGAGTTTTAACTAAGTTTAATGCAGGTGTTTTTAATTTAGTTAAGAAGGTTGAATCTTTGACAAAGTAGTTAAATAATTTAACTGGATCATCAAGTAAATCAACTCAGCTTGAATCTTTTGTTAATACGTCAAATGCACTTTTTACAATTGAATCAAAATCAGAATTATTTAAAAGTGTATTTAACATTTTAACTAATGAATCTTTTGAAACATTTTTTAATAGATCAAGGTTTTTAGTTAAGTTATCAACTTGTGATGAAATTGCATTATTTAATACATGGTTATCTTTTGCAAATACGTAGATTCCATATACTAATTTGCTTAATGATTTTTTGTCTTTTGAAATTTCTTTATTGTCTAATACTCATTTAATTAATGGTTTAAATTGAGTTTTAAACATTACTTCAACTTGAACGCTAACGTCAGATAGCATTGAGTTTCAAGTTTGATCTAATGTTGTTTTTTTGTTTTTTGAATTTTCAAGTGATTTAACAGCAACATCTACATTTAAGCGGAATTTAGTTAATAATCTAGGAAGTTCTCCAATTATAACTTTTAAGTGATTTATAACTTTAGTATCAGAATTTAATTTAGCAGGTGCAAGAAAGTTTTTAGCAACATTTACTAATGCGTTTTGAACTTTTTCATTACCTAAAAGACTGTCAAATAATGTATGCGCATTTACTTTTAATTGATTGAAGTCTAATGCTTTTAATAATGAAGTTAGTAAATCATTAAGGTTTTTAACGTTTTTAAATTCTTTAAAGTTATCTACTAAATTATTTGCAAGTTTTTTAAGTAATTCTTTTGCTGCACCGTTGCTAAATACCGCTTTTAATAAGGTATTTAAATCTGAACTTGAAACAAATTTATTAACTGGATTATCTTTTAATAATACATTTAATAATGCATTGTAGTCAAAGCTTTCTAATTTATCAATTACATTAGTAAATAAAGTTTTTAGAGTATCTTTATTATTTTCTACTGCGTTTGATTTAACAAATGATGAAAGTGCATCTGTTGCAAAGCTAGTTACATTTCCAAATTTTGAAGTAACAGCATTATTTACAAGATGTCATATATCTCAGTTTTTGTTATTATTTCTATCGTTTGCATATAGATCAAGGAATTTATTTATTGCTGAATTTAAAATTTCACCAACTTTATCATAACTTCCAGCTCATGCAAGTAAGTCGCCGCTTAATTTTCCAACTTTTTCTTTAGTTAAATTAGTAGTTAATTGATGTTTGGTTAATAGTTTTCATAAAACATCGTTAACTGCATTTTTGAATTCAGTTAAGTTTAATGATGATTTAACTAAATTATTTAAATCAGTTTTAAATTTTGAATTTTGAGCTTTTAAGTATGTTTTTAGAACGTCAACTAATGAATTTGCATTATCTAATGAATTAGGATTATTTAAGAAGTATGTTGCAAAGTTTGCAACTAAAGTAGCTGTTGAATTATTTCTTAAAACAGCTGATAATAGATCTTTAAATTCTTTTTTAGAAACAAATTCTCTATTTAATAAGTTTTTAGCATTTTGTGGAAGATTATTTCAAACTAATTCTGGAAGATTTAAATTCTTAACAGCATAGTCAACTGCGTTTTTAACAAATTGAACGTAGTTATTTCTTTGTTTTTTAACTTCGCTATCTTTAAGAATAGTTTTAAGTAAATTAATTAATGTTTTTTCATTACTTAAGTCAACTACTGATTTTAAATCGTTTGTAACTGATGCAAGAATTGAATTTAAATTAAGTTTTTGTGGATTTGATAATTTTCCAAGTAGTAAATTAACAACATTTGATACAAGATTTAAGTTTTGATCAAGAGGTTTAAAAAGTCCAATTACACTTGAAAGGAATTGTTCTTGGTTTGTAACATTATTTAATAAAGTTGATAGTTTTGGATCTTTATTAATAATTGAAAGAACCACTTTTGAAACTTCAGATTTAAAGCCTGAATTTTGTGTAAGTGATAATAGCGCATCTTTGAATTTAGATACGAAATTAGTTTTGAAGGTTGAATCATTAAATACTTCTTTTAATAGATCTAAGTATGATTTAGTTTTATCTACTTGTCCTAGTGAAGTAAATACTCTATCAATTAGAAGTTTTGTAGCTTCTGCAAATTTTGAATCGCTAACTACAAGGTTTAATACCTTAGCAGCTGAATCATTTGAAAGTCCTAATGAAGAAACTAGGTTTTTAACTGGTTCAAAGTTAAGTAAATTTGTTTTTACAAAGTTAGCATCTTTAAGAAGTATAGTTGAAGCTTGTTTTACAAGGTCTTTTAGAGTTTCTTTTTGTGATTTAAAGAATTTTGAAGTTACTAATTTTTTAAATAAATTGTAATCAGTTAAATCAAAGAAGCTGCTAAATTGGCTTGTTAAATTATTTAATGTAGTTAATAGATTTTTGGTTTTTGCTAAATCTGTAAAGAAGAAAGTGTTAACTTTTTCTAGAATTCAATTAGATTGTAAGAATGCATATAAATCAGTTGAAAGTGAGTCAACTAATGCTTTAACTTTAGAAGCATCTAAATTAAGTTTGTATTGTTTTAATAGGTTAGTTAATATTTGACTTAAAACTGATTTAAAGTTAGCATCACTTAAAAGAGTTTTAACTAAGTTAAGACTTTGTGTTTTTAAGGTGTTTACAAATTTATCATCACTTACAAAGTGATTAATTAAATCAAGAGGTTTATTTAATTTATCAACTCATGATGAATCTTTGGTTAATAATGCTAAAGCATTTTTTAGAACAACGTTAAATTCAGAACTATTTAATAAAGTAGTTAAAGCACCTGATAAAGCAGAGCTTGATACATTATTAAATAATGGATTGCTTTGTTTTAGTTTTTTTAATTGACTTAATAGAAGTGAATTTAATAAGTTTTTATCTTTTGCAAAAGTAAATAGACCGTATAATAAATTATTTAATCCAGTTTTGTTTTTATTTACTTCAGCATTATTTAGAAGTCATTTTGCAATGTCTTTAAATTTAGTTCCAAGAAGTGAATTTACTTTTTCAGATAATTTTTTAGATAACTCAGCTCATGTTTGATCTAGGTTAAGATTTTTATCTTTTGCATTTTTTAAAGTATTAAATGCAAGGTCGATAAATTCTTTATCTAAACTGAAATGTTTAACTAATTCTGGAAGTTGTTTTACTAAAACTCTTAATGCTTTTAGAGCGTCTTTATAGTTTTCTAATTTTGCAGGTTTTAAGAATCCTTTAACAAGATCAAATAACGCATCTTGCATTTTTGTATCAGAAAGTAAATTAGAGAAGAAGTTTTCTGATTGAGTTTTTAGAGTATCAAAGTCAACTACTTTAAGTAGTTTGGTAAATAAATCGTTTGCACTTGTTGCACCTTTAAGTGAATCTAGGTTATCAACAACGCTTCCAAGAAGTGATTTTAATAAGGTTTTACTTTGTTCTGTACTTAATACTATATTTAATAGTTTATTTAAATCACTATTTGATACGAAATCATTAACTGGTGTATTTTTAACAAGAGTTGATAATAGTGATTCTAAGTTAAATGTTGATAAATTATCAGCAACATTACTTAATAGTTTTTTAAGAACATCTTTGTTTTCAGTTAATGCACTAGATCCAGCAAGAGAAGATAAAACTTCTGCTGCAAAATCAGGAAGATTTCCAAAGCTTGTGCTTAGTGAATTTGTAACTAGTGAAACTAAATCAACACTTGATCCAGCTCCTGTAAAGTATCCATTTACAAATCCATCAACTAATGAATCAAATAAAGTTTCAAATTTAGAATAACTACCTGATCAAGCAAGTACGTCATTGGTTAGTTTTTCTAATTGCTCTTTTGTGATTCCATTTGTTAAATTATTTTTATTTAATAGATTTCAAAGAAATTCGTTAACTGCTTTTTTAACTTCAGTTGAATTTAAAGAAACATTTACTAATTTTGATAAATCAGCTTTTAGAGTATTTTTATTATTTTTTAGATATGTTTTTAATACATCAACATATGTTTTTGCGTCACTAAGTGATGTTGGATTATCTAAGAAGTATTTAGTTGCATTTGCCACTAAATCAACTACCGCTTCATTTTTAAGAACTTTTTCTAATGCATCTTTGAGTGTTCCTTCAGAAACAAATGCTGAAGTTAATGCATTTTTTAATCCTTGAGGAAGCGAATCTCAAACTAGATTTGTAACGTCTAAGTTATTAAGAGCAAATTTAGCTGCGTTTTTAACAAATTGAACATAGTTATCTTTTTGTTTTTGAACTTCAGGATCGTTTAATACAGCTTTTAGCAGATTAACAACTTTTTCTTGGCTTCCTAAATCTAATAATGATTTTAAATTGCTTAATACTTCACTAGTAAGCATATTTAAATTAAGTGATGATGCGTTTTTAAGTTTTGCAAGCACTAAATTTAAAGTAGATGAAACTAAATCAAGATTTTCATCTAAAGGTTTTACTAGTCCTACTAAGCTTGATAAAAATCCTTCTTTATCGGTTATTTTATCTAGAAGAGTTGAAAGTTTGCTATCTGATGAAACTATTGAAGTTAATACACTAGCAACTTGTGTTTTAAATTGTGGATCTTGTGAGAAGTCAACAAGAGCTTTTTTGAAAGCAGTTACGAATTTAGTGTTAAAGTCGTCATCACCAAATATTAATTTTAATAAGTCTAGATATGAATTTGTTGAATCGATTTTATCTAGTGAATCAAATACTTTATCAAGAAGTAAATTAGTTGTTTCTTTAAAGCTTGGTGTATTGAAAACAGCTTTAAGTAGTTTTAAAGCAGCGTCATCTAAAAGCCCAAAACTAGTTGTAGGTTTTTTAACAACGTCAAGGCTTAATAAATTATTTTTTACAAAATCTTCATTAGCTAGTAGTGAAGTTGCAACTTGTTTTGTAATATCTTTAATTGTGCTTTTTTGATTTTTAAAGAAATCTGATTTTACAAGTGATTTAAATACTGAATAATCACTAAAATTAACAAGTGATGCTAAATTACTTGTTAAATTATTAACAGTTTTTAGAAGATTTTGTGTTTTAGCTAAATCATCAAAGAAGAATTTAGTAGCTTTATCTAATATTCCGCTATCTTTTAAGAATGGGAATAAATCATTAGTAAGTGATAAAGATAAACTATTTAATTTAACAGGATCTAAAGTAACGCCATATTGGGTTAATAAGTTAGTTAATAGCGTGCTTGCAAGTGAGTTAAAGTTTGAGTTTGTAACTAAAGTTTTTAGAAGTTCTAAACTTGGATCTTTTAGTGCTGTTACAAAGTCTTTATCTTTAAGTAAATGTTCTACTAGTTTTAAAGGATTATCTAGAAGCGAGGTTCACTCGGTATCTTTAGTTAAGCTTTCAATTACTTTTTTAACTAATGAATCAGTTTGTGGTGAATTTAATATTAAAGTAACTACTTTTTTTAAAGCTTCTTTTGAAAGCCCATTTAGTAGTGGTGTAGTTTTAGAAAGATTTTCAACTTGTGAAACTATTAAATTAGTTAAAGAATCACTATCTTTAAGGTTTTTATATAATCCAAAAATTACTTTATTTAGTGAATCTTTGTCTTTGCTTATTTCGCTATCTGTTAATAGTTTTGTTACAAGGTTAGAAAGATTTCCTTCTAGAACTTTTGTAACTTGAGAATTAGCATTTTCTAGAAGTTTATTTCAGGTTTGTTCTAGTCCTCAATTTGATTGTTTTGCTTCTTTTAATACACCAAAAGTAGTTTCTAGGAATTTTTCATCTAGATTAATTCCTTCAAGTAATGTAGGAAGATTTTTAACTAAACTATCAAGAAGAGTTTTTACTTTAGGATCTTCTGCTAATGTGCTTCCTAAAGCATTACTTAACAATCCAGATACTGAAGATTGGAAGCTAGGATTTTTAAGTAGATTAGAAATAAAATCTTTTGATTCTTCTTGTAGTTTATCTAAGTTAAGGCTACCAAGAACTGCTTTGAATAAATCATCAGTAGTTTTTGCGTTTTTGAATTTATCAAAGTTATCAATTAAATCGCTAACTACTTGAACTAAGATTTTCTTACTTTGATCGTTATCAGCTACTACTGAAAATAGATTTTTTAAATCTTTATTTGTAAGGAATGAATTTAATTTGCCTTCATCTTTTAAGAATAAACTTAGCAGTTTATTTAGTGAAACGTTATTTAATCCGTTAACTAAATTAGCTACTAAAGTTTTTAGTGTTTCTTTATTTTCGGTAACTAAATTAGATTCTGCTAGTGAGTTAACTACTCCAGTGATAGATTCTTCTACAGAATTAAATTCTTTTCTTAATGAAGTAAGAGCTAAATTAGATACAGCTTCTAGTGAAGTGTTAAGTCCTTTGGTTGCAACTGAATCTAGATAAGTAGCAACTACGCCTTTTAGAAGATCGTTAAGTTTGTTGTATGAGTTAGTTCATTTTAATAAATCAGCTACAAGTTTAGTAACTTTTTCTTGGGTTAGATTATTGTCTAATTTTTGGCTTTGTAGGAATTTAAAGACAAATTCTGAAACTAGTTTTGAAAAGCTTGAATTATTTAATGTAGCTTTTAGAAGTTCATATAAATCGTTTGCAATTTTTTGGTTGATTTCTTTATTTCCAAAAATTGCTCTAGCTAAATCGTCATAAGTTTGAGCGTCTTTGAATAATGCTTTATTTGTAAAGACAGCTGAAACTACGTTTTTAAGTAGGCTATTAAAGCTAGGTGAGTCAAAAAATTGTTCAATTAAAAGCTTTAAATCTTCAACTGAAACAAAGTCTCCTACTTGAGATCTAGCGACAAAGTTAGTAGCGATATTAATCGCTAGTCCTTTAAAGTCTCTAGCAAATGCTGTAAGTCAAGCTCCGATTTTTTGTGAAAGCTCATCTGAATTTTGGTCAACGAAATCACTACTTACTACTGCTTTAACTAAAGAAACAACATCGCTTTCTCTAGAAACTGATTTAAGTAAAACTCTAATTAGTGAATTTAAATCTAATTTATTTTGTTTATCTAATTCATCAAGTTCATTTTGAATGTTATTTAAAATGTTTTGAACACCATTAGATCTTGCAATGCTTTCAATTAGTGAGGCAATTTTGTAATTACCAAATTCATCTTTTTGCATTAAGAGCTTAATTAAATCAGCATTTTCTTTGCTTGATGAACCAGCTTTATTGGTGTAGATTAAACTGGTTAAAAAGTCGATAAATACGTAATTTAGCTGTCTACCGATTTCAAAAATACGATTTGGATAATTACCTACATTTCTTTTACTTAATGCTTGCAGCTCGTAGATACCTTTGTTGTTAAGGTATGTTAATGAATTAGCTCCAAAAATTGAATTTAAATTTTTATTATTAACTTGAATTTGATAGTTAAGGGTTGTAAGATCGCTTTTGATGAATTTTTCAGTGAAATCATAACTAGAATTTCCATAGCTTGATAAGTTAGTATTAGCTGTGGTTAGTTTTAGATAAATATCCATTGCCATTCTTTTGTATGAGTTTATGTTTCCATGAATATCAAGGAAAGTATCACTTAATAATCTTGCGTTTTGACTGTAGAAATCACTATTTCATGTATCAACGTAGTAAATATCGTTATTTGGTTGAGCAAGTGATTTTAAAAGGCCATTGATATATGAAAGTAATGTATCAGAAACAGAAATATTCATTCCTGAAAAGTTTCCAAGAATGCTATCGATTGTCTTTTTAAGTCTTAAGAAAGGCATTGTGTAACCGATGATGTTAATGTTAGCTTTAGGAGCTAAAACTCTTAAGTTAGCAAGAAGAGTTACATAACGCTTTTTAATTTCAGGAACGATGGCTTTGTATAAGTTATTAACTGCGCCAATTACATCAGAATATGTTGGATTATCTCCAAGTAGTGATTCAACCAGTGATGATAAATTTAGAGATTTTAGAGATTCAAAAACAAGTGAAAATAAATCATTTCCACCTAAAGAAATAGTTACAAGATTAGCATTTTTAAGTCTAGCTTTTAAATCCTCTGCTACGCTTTGGTAGTCTTTTCCAAAGTATTGACTTAATTGAGTTGCTACTTGAGATGCATCTTGAGTTCCGTAGTTAATTCCAAGAAGATTAATTCAATCTAAAATTCTACTTCCTGAAACTGCATAGTTTTTAAAATCTGTAACTCTGTTGTTATCGCCATTAAGAAGACGAGCTAAAAATGCAGGATATCCAACTCCTGATATTGCTCCTGATTCTTCTTTTTGACCTTGATAGTCTTTATCAAGACTTCCATCAAAACCAGCTGCAATTGAATCACCTAGCGCGATATAGTTAATTTTATCGTTTGCTAAAACTAACTTTTTTGATATTTGCTTTTCTGTTCTTTGGTTATTATCACCGTTGAAAAGTCTATTGGCATCACCATTAAGTAAGTCTTCATATGATCTGCCATTTTTTTCCTTGTCGTCTTTATCAGAACCAGGTTTTTGTACTATGGTTTCATATTCTATTTTGTGTTCCTCTCGTGATCCTGGATCCACTTTAAGAATAGGTTTTGATGAACCTGGCGCTTCTGTTACAGCAATAGCAATAAGTCCTGCTACCCCTCCGGTAGAAAGAAGGGCTAATGCTGTACCCTTAACAAGTTTTTTCTTTTCCATATTATTCTGCCTTTCTTATAGTAATTTATTACTATAAAAAACATATGTTTATTTTTTGAATAAATTATACTAAATTATGCAAATTGAAATAGTATCACAAAATATCGGAAAGCTATGAAAAATTTCAAAATTTATATTTATGCAAAAATGCAGATATTACTAAAAAAATAGTAAAATTAATCTAATGTTAACTCTTGTTATATTTTTAGTTTTAATTGGCGTTTGTGTGATGATAGTTTCACTATTAATGTCGCCTGATTCTAACTCATTTTCTGGAGCGTTAGTTGGTTCTAGTGATTTGGAATTATTTAAAGTTTCTAAGGAAAGAGGAATAAAAAAATTCCTAAAATACTTCATGTTTTTCCTAGGAATTTCACTGATTTTAGGTGCAATTTTACTTAAAATTTACGTCTAAAAAACAATTGAATATAAAAAATTTGCATTGTTGCAAATTTTTATATTACCTTGTATGGCAGGCTTATTTGATTAATGGTTTTGACTTTTAAATCTGGAAAATGCTGATTTAAAAGTCAAGCTAAATCAAGGGCAAAAACCGATTCTTGAAGGTGAGCTATTTCTAAAAAATTTATCTTAGATTGATCATAAAATAAATAATCGCTTCACTTAAAATCGCTGCTTAAAAATAGATCAATTTTGTATTGTCTTTTTAGCTGAGATATCTCGCTAGCTCCGCTTCCGGCAATGATGCAAAATGAATTAAATTTAGCATCTAAATCGCTAACGTTAGTCGCTAAAGAATCAATTTTATAGCTATTTTTTGCTGCTTTTGCAAGCTCACTAACGCTTAAATTATCTTTAAAACAGTAAGCATATTTAGAAACTGTTTTAAGTTCTTTATGTGCAGGACTATCAAATAAATTTAAAAACTTGGCTACTTGATATGAGGTTCCATTTTTATCACTATCGTAGTTAGTATGAAGAGAAAATAAAGAAATTTTATGCTTTTTGCATAATTCATAAATTTCTTTTTTGTAAAAATAAGTATTCAGCTCTTCGTTCAGATCTTCATAGAATAAAAACGGATGATGAGAAACTATGAAATTGTAGTTATTTTCAATTGCAAAATTAACGATTTCTTTAGTAACGTCTAGGCAAGTTATAACGCCTCTAACTAGCATGTTTTTATATGATAGTGAAAATCCAACTGGATCTCATTCTTCGGCGTTATCTTTTGGATATAAATATTCTAAAAATGAGGCTAATTCTTTAATCTTCATTTTTAAATTTTATGAAGTTTTCAAATAACTCAACAACTTCAGGATATCCTCTTAGTTTTTTGTAAATTTTAGTAATTATTTGACGAACTCTTTCTTTAGAAATTTTCTTACCTTCACCGCGGAAGTCTTTTGAAATTTCATCAAGAGTAGCTGATCTTACTGGATTACCTTTTGCATCGTAACCGATTCCGTGATATCTTTTAATTAAATCAGCTTCAGCTTCGCTAAGAAGTTTTTCTACGTAGTAATTAATTTTGGTAATTAGTTCTTCTTTATCGGCAAATTCAACAGGGCTAATAATGCTTTCATCTTTAACAAAGTCTCCAAAGAATGAATCGTTTTCTTTTCCGACTTGTTTATCTAATGAAATAGGACTTGTGTTTATTTTTCTAATGTATCTAATATATGATGCATCATATTTTTTGCTTTTTCCACCAAGTCTTGCTGCGATTTCTTCATCGATTATTTCACCACCATTTTCTTGTTGGATTTCTCTTTCGATTTTATAAATCTTATTAATGGTTTCAACCATATGAACAGGCACTCTAATAATTCTAGCTTGATCGGCAACAGCTCTAGAAATAGATTGTCTTATTCATCAAGTTGCATATGTTGAGAATTTAAATCCTTTTTTGATGTCAAATTTTTGTGCAGCTTTTAATAAACCGGCATTACCTTCAGAAACTAAATCAATAAAGCTAAGTCCTCTATTTTTGTATTTTTTAGCAGCGTTAACTACTAAACGAAGGTTTCTTTTAATAATTAGATCTCTAGCTCTTTTTCCTCTTGAACCACCTTTGTCCATTTTTTCAGCTAAATCTTTTTCTTCTTGAGGAGTTAAAAGTTTTCCATACTTACCGATTCAACGCATGTATCATTTAACGATATCGGTTGTTTCGGTTAGTTTATTTGAAAGATCTTGTTTCTTGTTTTCTTCATCAATTTGAAGATCAATTTCATCAGGTGAAAAGTTATCTAAATCAAGTTCATCTAGATCATCATCAGAGGCTACTAATGAAAAATCAAGTTCGTCATCTTCTTCTAATTTTTCATCTTCTTCTTCGTCTTCTTCTTCGTCGTGATCGTATTCTTCTAGATTAACATCGACTTCTTCATCTTCGATAAAATCATCATCAAATTCTTCGTCATCATAAGAATCAAAAAGTGGTGAATCGTCTTCATCTAATAAATCATCATCAAAATCTGCGTTAAAATTTAATTTTAAATCTTTAGCACTTTTAGATTTTTTTTCTGCCTTTAGTTCTTCTTCAAATTCTTCCTTTAAATCTTTTTCTGAAGACACTATATTTTCATCAGCTTTAAATAAATTCTTTTGCGCAAAGAAGTCAAATAGCTCATCAACTACTTCTTCTTCAATGTCAAGTTTTTTTCTTTCAATGAATTCTAAAACTTCTTCAACTTTTCATTTTTTCTGATGTGGCTTACTTTTTTTCAGCTGATCTAAAATTAAGTTATAGCTAATTTCTTTATCTGAAAGTTCTTCATTTTCTTGTGCTTTTGCAGATGTAAAAACAGAAGCTTTGCTAGCTTTCTTTACTTCTTTTGTTTTTGGTTTTGCAGATGTTTTAGTGTTTAAAGTGCTGTTTTTTGCCTGAGTTTTAGTTGTTTTAGTTTTTAGTTGCTTTTTTTTTGTAGTAGTTTTAGTTTTTTTTTCTTCTTTTTTAGGAGCTACTTTTTTTGTTACGCTAGCTTTAACTGGAGCTGCTTTTTTTTCTACCTTAGCAGTTTTTGCAGAAGCTTTAGTTGCTACTTTTTTTGTTGTTGTAGAAGCCACTTTAGCCTTTGATTTTTCTTTTGCTTCTACTTTAGCTTTAGCAGCTGGTGCAGCTTTTTTAACAGCAGGTTTTACAGCTTTTTTAACTACTGCTTTTTTTGTTGTTTTAACTTCTGTTGTTTTTACTTTTGTGCTAGCTGCTTGTTTTTTAACTGCTACAGGTTTTGCAGCAACTTTTTTAGCAGCTGGAGCTTTTGTTGCTTTAGCTTTTGAAGTAGTTTTTGCAGCTGGTTTTTTAACTTCTACTTTTTTAGTTTTGCTTTCGCTAACTTTTGCTTTTGATGCTGCAACTTTTTTTTCTACTTTAACTGCAGGAGCTTTTTTAACTGCTTTTGTTTTAGCTACAGAAGCAGCTTTTTTACTAAAAGATTTTTCTACTTTTTTACTTGCAACTTTTTTAATAGGCGCAGCTTTTTTAATTTCTACTTTTTTAGGAGTAGCTTTAGTTGTTTTTGCTTTTGAAACAGTCTTTAATTCTTTTTTAGGTTCTGCTTTAACCCTTGCATTTGGAGCTGGAGCTTTTTTAGCTACAACTTTTTTTGATTCTGTTTTTACTTTTGAAGTAGTACTTAATTTAGCTTTCTTTGGTGTTGCCATTATTTTTTGTCTTTCAAATATTTAATATATTTTTCATCACTTTCACAAGCTTCTGCTAGTGATTTGATGTTTTGTAATTTATTTATAAAAACGCTTGTATTAAGCCTTTTTGGTTTTTGAATATCTAAATAACTCATGGTGAGAAGTCTAGTTATTCTTCTTATTTGATTAATTGTATCTATGTTTTCTTTGTCTTTAAGAATTCAATAATCTCAATTTTGATCAACGTAATTTTTAATTAAATCTAATAACTGTTTTTCATCAACTAAATAAGTTTTACTAAGTTCACTATAAATTTTTTTATGTAAAAAATTTACAATACCAGCTTTTATTTGATCGCTTTTAGATTTATCCTTTATGCTTATATTTTTTTCATAATGACTATAAAAGTCATCTGAAGTTCCTTGGGTTAATAATTCTCATTTAAGTGAATCATCAAAGAAATAATTAATCATATCTGGATTTGATAAAAGCATAATTAATAATTCATTACGTTTTTCAGCTTTTAGTTTTATAAGAAGATTTTTCTCATTTATTTTAGGTTTGTATACAGGTTTATTTTCAGAAAAACTTCTTGGAGTAAAACTTGCTTTAAATTTATAATCAAAATTTAGTTTTTCTTTAATTAAAGAAGTTAGATAGTTTTTTATGGATGGTGGCGCAAGGCCAAATGTATCATCAATTTTTCTGCAAAATTCATTGATATTATTAAAGTCTTTTTGTTTATCTAAATTAAAATCTTCAAACAATGAATTAAATGCAAAATCGATGGCGCTAACTTTATTTTCATTTAGCATTTTAATTAAGACTTCTTTACCTTGTGAAAGAAGAATTTCGTCGGCATCTTTGTTATAGGTATTTTTTATAACAGAAACGACATTATTATGATTTGCTAACTTCTTAATTAATTTATATGTTGCAATTTTACCGGCTTGATCATTATCTAAAAATAGATTAATTTTAACACCTTTTAAAAGATTAATATGAGCGCTTGATAATTCAACTCCCATAATTGCAATAACGTTTTCTATTCCGGCTTTATAAAATGCAATTACGTCCATAAAGCCTTCAACTATATAAACTTCTTTTTTATTAAAAATTTCGTCTTTAACATTATGATAGTTATATAAAATGCTTGATTTTTTAAAAACTAAATTTTCAGTTGAATTAACATATTTAGCACTAGAATTATTTGTTAAATCTCTTCCAGAAAATGCAACAATTTTTCCGTCTTGATTTCTAATTCCAAATGTAAGCCGGTTATTAATTATTGAATTGAAATTTTCATTAATTATTCCGGCGTTTTTTAATTCATTTAATTGATAATCATTTTCAATTAAATATTCTTTAGTTTTATTATCCGCAAAACCGATGTCAAATCGCTGTCGGATTTGCGGAGAATCTATTTTTCTTTCCTTGGCGTAATTTCGAGCAAGTTCTGACTTTAGATAATTAGTTTTATAAAAAGTATTTGTAAAGTCAAGTAGATCGTAAATTTTAATTTGATCATAGGTGAAGTTTTGCTTGAATTCTTTATTTAAAAAACTAAATTCAGATTCGTCAATATTTGCCATGGTGGCTGCAATTTTAAGCGCTTCCATGAAACTTATTTTTTTAAACTTTTGAATGAATTCTACAATTCCGCCAGCTTCACCACATGAAAAACATTTATAAATTTTTTTAGTTTCATTAGTAGTTAGGCTGGCGTTTTTATCTTCATGGAAAGGACATAGGCCAATATAGTTATTTCCTTTTTTAGATAGTGAAATAAAATTAGAAATAACCGAAACTATATTTAATTTCTGATTAATTAAGTCTTTTAGTTCACTAATTTTCAATATAAGTCCTTATAAAAATTTTAAAATATCTTTAAAATTTATTCTTTCTTGTTGCATTGAATCTCTATCTCTTAAAGTAACGGTATTATCTTCAAGACTTTGTTCGTCAACTGTTAAACAATAATATGTCCCAATTGCATCTTGTCTCCGATATCTTTTTCCAATTGACGCACTTTCATCAAATGTTACTGATATGTTTTTATCAATTAGATAGCTATAAATTTCATTTGCTTTTGGGTTGAATTTTTTAATTAAAGGAAGAATCGCAACTTTATATGGAGATAGTTTTTTATCTAGTTTTAAAACTAATCTAGTGTCGCTTTCTGATACTTTTTCTTCGCTATAAGCTTCACATAAAATAGCTAGCATTAATCTATCAAGACCAACTGATGGCTCAATAACGCTTGGAATTAATTTTTTATTAGTATTTGGATCTAAGTATTCTAGTTTTTCATTGCTGAATTTTGAGTGAGTGCTTAAATCAAAATTACCACGGTGAGCAATTCCCATAAGCTCGCCTCAACCAAATGGGAAGTTATATTCTAAATCAACTGTCGCTTTTGAATAATGAGCTAGTTCTTCTTGATCATGTTTTCTAACTTTTAAATTATTTTTTGATAATCCTAGTTTAAGCATGAAGTCATAGCTTTTATTTACTAGTTCGTCAAAATATGAATTTGGAGTTTCTTCATCGAAGAAAAATTCAAGTTCCATTTGTTCGAATTCTCTTGTTCTAAAAATAAAATTACCAGGAGTTACTTCATTTCTAAAACTTTTCCCAACCTGAGCTACTCCAAAAGGAAGTTTTGCCCGCATTGCTCTTTGAATATTTTTAAAGTTAATAAAAATTCCTTGAGCGGTTTCTGGCCTTAGATAAATTGCTTTCTTTTTATCTTCAACTACACCTTGAAATGTTTCAAACATTAAATTGAATTTTTTAATTTCAGATCAAGCGCATTTTGAATTGTCATAATTTGTAACATTTTTTTGCAAAAATTCTTGCATCTGTTCATGAGTCATTTTTGCAACGTTTTCATTTGGAAATAATTCTTCAATTACTTTATCTGCTCTATAACGCTTGTTATTGATTTTATTTTCAATTAATGGATCATTAAAATTTCCAACATGTCCTGATGCTTCTCAAACTTTAGAGTTAAGAAGGATTTTAGAATCAAGCATGTAAATATTATTTTGTGAAAATACAAAAAACTTTTTTCAGTAATTTAAAATGTTATCTTTTAGTAAAACTCCAAGAGGCCCATAATCTCAAGTATTGGCAACTCCACCATAAATTTCACTACCTTGAAAAACAAAACCGGCATTTTTTAAATGATTAATTAGCTCTAGCATTTTATTTTGGTTCATAATAGCTCCAGTTTTGATAAAAAAATATAAGTAAAAAAGAAAATTACTTATAGTAATTTCTTAATTATATTTGATTTTTAAATTTTTTGTTAAAAAATTAAAGTATTTTTACTTTATAATTTTTAAAAATGAAAACTAAAAAAGAGCAAAAACTAGTTACTGGTTCTTTAATTGAAAGAACCGCTCTTTACATTACAATTCAATCTCATAATCAGCTTTATAGAGTTTATAAAAACAATCTAGGAAAAGACGTAACTTTACAAAATTGCTATAACTCTTTTGAAAAAGATCAAAAAGTTGAAATATTAGTTGAAATTGGTGTTAAAAAAACAAAATATATTTCAGCTAATTTAAATAAAGCAAATTGTAAAATTACAATTTCAGATGAAACTGAAAATGGATTTTTAAATTTAAAGAAATTTACTGATTTAGAAATAGAAAACTACACTTAAAATGAGCAACGTAAATATTAAAAATAACAACTATGATAAAAACTATCTAATTGAAAATGAGAGATTTTTAAGTCGCCAGATTTCTAAAATAGTTTCGCTAGATTTTGATCGCTCGGAAAATATTGCATTTAACGATATTGCTAATTCTTTTTCTAAAAAAAATAGCGGAATAAAACACATTGTAAATTTCTGTGACAATATCTACAATTTGAATTTAGATTATCTGTTAATTCTTACGCCAAGTGATTTAAAAATTTCGATACTAGCTTGCCTTGATTTTGTACTTGGAAAACAAGATTTCAACGAAGATAAAAAAATAAAATTTATCTTCATAGATGAATCTGAATCAAGTAGTTCTATTGATGAAAAAATTGATTACTTTTTTGAAAAAGTAAGAGATAATCGTGTTGGACTTTTATTTATTGATGAAATAGTAAAAAATGAAAAACTAAAAAAAGTTGGACAAAATTTAATTATTAAATTCAATAAATTTTCTTCACATTTTATTGTTAAAAAATATTTATTTTATGTTGGAAAACGTTCACTATTTTCACAAAATTATGAAAATTTAAATTTATTAAAAGAAAACATATTATTCTCATCAGAAGATATTCACAATGACTATAATATCTTCTCTGAAAACGTTTTAATTTTTCTAGCATTAAAAGGAATTAACATTTCAAAATTAATTGATGGATACGAAATTGAAGTTAATAAAATTTTCTTTAAAACAAGTGAAATGCCTAAGTCTTTAGATCTTGCAGTTTCATTATATGAAGCTAGAAATGAATTATTTGTAGAAGAAGATACACAAAAAATTTTCTTTGTAGCTTATGATGATTTTTTAATTAATATTTCAAAATTATTTTCAATTAAATATCAAAAATTATTATCTAAATATAGAGCATTTTGTGATTATCTTCACTTTCCTCGTCAGATTTATTCTGTTGGGCAAATTGTGCTAAATGGCGCTAAAAATATTTTTATGATTTATCTAACAATTAATAATAAAATTTTTGATTTTCAGTTTTCTTCAAACCTAAATGATAACTATGGTCAAGACTTTGAAAACTACACATTAAATGAAATGAAAAGACATTCAAAAGATGTATTTGACAATAACTTTTTATCACTTAATCCTAATTCTAAATCGATAGAAATTAATCTTGAAAACAACAAAGAACAAACCTTAGGTGAGCTGCTTGCAATTTTATATTGAAGCAAAATATTTTACTCAATGATTTCAAGTCAAAAAGCATTTTAAAAATACCCCGCAAGGTATTTTATTTTTTGAATTTAAAGCTTTGGAAAATTTCTTCAACATCTTTATTTGATGCGCTATTTTCAGGAGTAAAATAATTGCTTTCATCAAAATAATCTTTATAAAAATTATCTTCACTATCATCGTCTTGATAAGTATTTTTTTCTTCTTTTTTTCTTACAAAAAAAGAATTACTTCTATCATCTCATGAATAGGAAATACCTTCATATTCATTTAAATAATTTTCAAGATGAGTCTTCATTGCATAAGTTCCTCTTCCTGAAATTAATACAATTGTTTCATTGTTTTTTAAAACGTTTTCTTGTATTAAATTAGGAAGTTTAGCGGCTACAAATTCTTCTGTTTTTCCATGAAAATCAAAATGCTTAGCCATGTTTTTTAACTAAAATGCCTTTTTGAGAAAGCAGCTCTAAAGATAACTCTTGATATTTTTTATAACTATGATTTTCATTATCAAAAGTTGCAACTAAATCACTATAAACTACAATGTTTTTCTTTAATTTAAGCTTTAATAAATAGGTTTGTAGAGTTAATGCAAATTCTAAAATATCTAAATCAGTGCAAGCCCCAACTAATGTGAATTCATTATATTTTAAATACAAGTTAGGATCTAAATCTCAAAATGCATTTGTTGAATTTTTTTGAAATTTATTTTGCAGATTTACAAATTCAAGTAAAGAAGAATCAATATTTAATTCATCAGTATTTTCATTGCAGTAATATAAATTTTTATTAGTTTCAAATTCCATATCTAAATTTGTATATAAATCATTTACAAAATAAATATCGCTATGATCTTTGTTTTCTAATAAAAACTTTTTAACATTAGAAACTATGGCTTTAATATTTTCATCAAGCTTTGTAAAACCGTTATTTAAATTTAAGACAAAAATTACTTTATTTTTCATTTTGACAACTTGGACAATATGATGTTCCTCTTCCGTTTTGTTTGAAATCTAGTTTTACTTTTTTAACAAAGTTACCGCATTCTAGGCAATTTAATTTTGCTCTTCCATAAACTTTAAGTCTTTGTTGGAATTTACCATCAATTCCATTTACGCTTTGATATGAATGCACTGTAGATCCTCCAAGCTTTATGCTTTCATCCATAATTCTTTGAGCGTTATCCATTAAAGTTTTAAGCTGCGCTTTTGATAAATTTTTTGCTTTTTCCATTGGGAAAATCTTTGATGCAAAAAGAGTTTCATCAGCGTAGATATTTCCAATTCCTAAAACTAGTTTTTGATCTAGCAAAATAGTTTTAATGCTTCTTGTTGTGTTTTGCAGTTTTTTATATAAATAGTCAATGTCAACGTCTTTTGGAAGATTTGCTAAATTTTTAATTTCTTTAACGCTTAATTTATTTTCTTTTGAAATCGTTTCAAAAGAACCAAATCCTCTTGAATCATTATATGCTAGCGATTCGTCATTACCTAAATGGAAATATATATGATCGTGTTTGAATCTATATTTTTCTAAATCGCTGGTTTTTCTAATGAAAAATTTTCCTTCCATACGAAGGTGAACTATAGCTCTTGATTTATCGTCAAAGATAAATTCAATAAATTTACCGGTGTTATTTATTTTTTTAAAAGTTTTATTATTAAAAAATTCTTCAAAATCTTTAACTGAAGAATTTTTAGCAAACTTCTCACTTAATAGCTCGCAATTATTTATTTTTTTTCCTAATAAAAGCTTGCTTAAACTCTGGCAAACGACAGTAACTTCTGGATATTCTGGCATGATTTCCTTATTATAAACTAAAAGATCAAAAGAATAAAAATAATAACTTTGTATAATATTAATTACTTAAGAAAATCACTAAAATAAAGGATTATTATGACTCCACACATTACTGCTCAAAAAGATGAAATTGCCAAAATTGTTTTAATGCCTGGCGATCCATTAAGAGCTAAATTTATCGCAGAGACATATCTGCAAGATTACAAATTAGTTAATACCGTTAGAAATATGTTTATCTATACCGGAACATATAAAGGTAAAAAAATTTCAATAGCAGGATCAGGAATGGGCTGCCCTTCTATTGGAATATATTCATTTGAATTATTTAAGTTTTACGACGTTGAAAAAATCATAAGAATAGGTTCAACTGGATCATATAAAAAAGATTTAAAAAACTATGATTTAGTGCTAGCTAAAAGCGCTTATTCAGATAGCTCAGCTTATAAATACAATATGCTTAGAAAAAAATCAAGGCTAGCTTTCCCTAGCAAAGAATTAAACGAGCAAATTAAAAAAATAGCTAAATCTAAAAAAATAAAACTAAATCTTGGTAGAGTGCATTCATCGGATATTTTTTATTCACAAATTCCTCTCGAAGAAAGAATTTCAACAAGCAAAGCAATTTCAGTTGAAATGGAAAGCTATGCACTTTTTGTTAATGCTGAATTTTTAAATAAACAAGCAGCGTGCCTACTCACCGTTAGCGATAATTTAATCACTCACGAAGTTACATCGGCTCTTGAGAGACAAAATTCTTTTACAAAAATGATGGAGATAGCTTTAGAGATTAAATAAAATGAGAATTGTTGATTTAATCGAAAAAAAAGTTAATAAAAAAGAATTAACTAAAGAAGAAATTTTTTTCTTAATTGAAAATTACACTAAAGAATTTGTTCCTGATTATCAAATGGCTGCAATGCTAATGGCTATTTTATTTAATTCAATGACTTACAAAGAAATAAGTTATTTAACTTTAGCCATGCTAAATTCAGGTAAAGTTTATGATTTTAGTGATTTTGATCAAGTTTTAGTTGATAAGCACTCAACCGGTGGAATTGGTGATAAAACAACTCTAGCCGTAGTTCCTATTCTAGCTTCGCTAGGAGTTTATATGCCTAAGCTTTCTGGAAAAGGACTAGGCCAAACTGGTGGAACTATAGATAAGCTCGAAAGCATACCAGGGCTAACAACTGATATTTCAATTGAAGATTTTAAGGCGCAATTAAAAGAGATTAAATGCGTAATTGCAGCGCAAAGCAATGAAATAGTACCAGCTGATAAAAAGCTATACGCTCTCCGTGACGTTACTTCTACAGTGCAGTCTATTCCTTTAATTGCATCAAGTATAATGAGTAAAAAATTAGCTACAGGAGCTAATATTATTCTGCTTGATGTTAAATGCGGCAATGGTGCATTTATGAAGGATCTAAAAAGCGCTAAAGAGCTAGCTCAAACCATGATAAATATTGGTAAAGAGCTTGGTGTTAAAGTAATAGTTGAAATAACTAATATGTCACGTCCTATTGGTAAAGAGATAGGAAATAAAAACGAAATAATTGAAGCTATTAATATGCTTTCAAATAAAGGTCCTAGTGATTTTTCAAAACTTGTTTTCTCTTCTTGTGAAGCTATTCTTTTGGAAATGGGAATGGTGCAAACTGAAGACGAAGCAAGACAAAAAATAGCTCTATCAATTAGAACTTATTTAGCTTTAAATAAATTCTACGAGCTTGTTAGATATCAAGGTGGAAATGTTGAAGCTTTAAATGATTTGAAAAAGTTTTGAAATCCAAAATACACCTATGAAATCAAAGCTGATAAAGATGGTTATTTAAATGTTTTTAACGCCTTTACTTTTGGGATAGTTTCAATGAAACTCGGCGCTGGAAGACAAACCAAAGAAGATAAAATCGACTACGAAGCAGGAATTACGTTAGTAAAACAAACCAATGAAAAAGTTTCAAAAAATGAAGTTATTTTCAAACTTCATTCATCTAATGTAATTGATCCTTCATTAGTTGAAGAGTTAAAAACCGCTTATAAAATTCAAAATAATAAAGTACAAAATAAAATAATTTTAGAAAGAATGCAATAATGAATTTCAATCAATTAATTGATCATACATATTTAAAACCAGAAGCAACTAAAAAAAATATCGATAACCTTATAATGCAAGGATTTGAACATAATTTTTTCTCAGTTTGCGTTAATTCTATTTGAGTTAAATACGTAAAAGAAAAAATCAAAAAACTTAATTCTAACTTAAAAATAACAGCAGTAGTTGGCTTTCCTTTAGGAGCTAGCATCACTCAAGCAAAAGCTCATGAAGCCAAACTTGCAGTAGAGCATGGCGCAGATGAAATCGATATGGTTATCGCTGTTGGATTTTTAAAACAAAAAGATTATGAATATGTATTAAATGACATTAAATCTGTTAAAAAAGCTATTGGCAATAAAGTTTTAAAAATAATAATTGAAACCGCTCTGCTAACCAAAGAAGAAATTAAAAAAGCGACCGAAATAGTTTTAAAATCAGGAGCAGAATTTATTAAAACTTCAACTGGATTTTCATACCGTGGAGCTAGCCTTGATGACGTAGTTACTATGAAAAGCGTTATTAAAGATCAAAAGCTAGAAATTAAAGCTGCTGGTGGAATTTCAACACTTGAAGATATGCAAAAAATGCATGAAGCCGGAGCTACAAGATTTGGACTTTCTAAATCTGTAGAAATTCTTAAAAACCAAAAAATAGAAACCAAATATTAAATCCATTATTGGATTTTTTATTTTGCAAATTAATAAAAAAATAACCCAAGCAAAGGTTATCCCATATTGTAAAGTTCAAGTTACCACTTACAATATAATAAAATTGCCGATTTTAAAAATCGGCTTTTATTTTTTATTAGTTATTATTTTTTCTTTTTTGAGTATTTGTGAATTTTGTTTCTTGGTACAAATTCTTTAGCTCTGATGTATAGAGGCATATCTTTAGGAATTGGATTTTATAAATATTTGTTTTAATTATATTCATGAAACATTTCATTTGGATGCTTTTAATTTTTTAGAAATTTTCTTCAAGTTAGATTTAATATGTTTTAAACTTTTCAAATTCCAAGGTCATCAATTTTTTCAAAGTTAGTACTTTTTTTGAAATATCTTTAAATGTATTTATTGATATTTTAGGTAGTTATTTTTTTGTGATGCATGAGGATGAGCTTTATAAATATAAATTTTTAACCTATATCCTATATAAAAAATTAAGTTAAATTCTAAGCCTTGATCTATGGTAATGGATTTGACATTAAATTCAATAGCCTTTTACTAAATTCCAAAGTTCTAGATTAATGTTTTATGGATTTTTAGTCATTATTTTTTTAATTAAAACAAATCTGGTGAGTCTTTTTTGGAAAAGCAGTAAATGAGCCTTAGCTCCTCTTTTGCCTTTGATTAAATCCGCTTCCCAGTGGCCATTTTTTTTGAGCTATTTTAAAAAAGGCCTAGTTCAAAAAGGCCTAACTCACCTTTTTCCTACTAGTCGCTCTTGGACAGATTTTTGCCTTTTGCCGCCAAATACATAATTGCTTCTAAGTAAATTTTTGCGATTTATTTTTCAATTTTTTGAATTAATTCAATTGTAAATCGTTTTAATTGAAGGCCATTTAATGCTATAGCTTTGCTTGATAAATTCCACAGCCCTTTCAACTGGAATTTCTTTGGCGTTATAAATTTTTAAGAATTTGTATTTAAATTCTTTAAATTTATAAATTTCAGATTTAAGTTTAAAGTGGTTTTTTTAGTGAATTTTAATGTCATGATTTTCTAGCAAGCTTTGCATCATAACCATATTCACTTAAGTTTTTTTAATTTCTTTAATCAATGAAGAATGACAAATTTCGAGATCTTTAGCCATTTTTCTAAGAGAAAAGTTAAAGTTTTGGAATAAAAATTTTATTTTTTGCGAATATCATAAGAAATTCGTCTCTAATTTTTAATGGTTATATATGAATGCTCTCTTGAGAGCATTTTTCTTTCTTTCTTTCTTCTTCAAGTTTTTAATAAAAAAACTCCCAAAAAAATTTTAATATTTTTTGAGAGTGGTAACTTGGAAGTTACAATGTGGAAATAACCCAAAGTTATGTTTTTATTTTTTTATTTATTTTAAAATAACTAAAAATTATTAAAATACCTAATAACAAAATAAGTCCAGAATATAAAGCATAAGAGTAATAATAATTAAAACTATTATTTAAAGCTGTTAATACTAAAATAAAACCACTTGAAAAAAATAATTCTAATTACTAATGATATTTCATTTTGTTTATGAAATGTATTTTTGTCAAATATTTTATAAGATTTAGACTAAAAATAAGGAAGGCTTAAATTAAAGAAAAATTGTTGAATTATATTTATTGCAAAATAATAACTAAAAATTATTTTTTTTATCTTTTGTAACCTTATTAACGATTAATCAAGAAATTCCAACAAGTATAATAATTGCAATTAATAAACCTAGATTTACTATATTGATTAATAAAAATTAATAAAATACCAGCAATAAAACCGCTAATTGAGATACTTAAAGAAAACCAAAATGATCATTGATCATATTTAAAATCTTTTATGTATTCAAAAAACTGAATTAAACCACTTTGTCTTGGATATAAAAGAATTCCGATTAAAATAGAAAAAGATAAAACAAAAATTTAACCATAAATTTTATTTATTTGCGTTTTTTCATTATTTTGATTTTCATTTACAAAAATAACGGCTTCTTTTGAGGTTTTTAAACTTCAATACAAAAAACCTGATATTAAATAAGTAGCTATGTAAAAGCAATCATTCAATAAAACTGCAAATAGTTATATAAATAAAAAGAAAAAATAGGAGAAAGTACAAAGCCAACAGATAAAGCTATGGAATTAGCTATGTTGAATTTTTTTAAATTATCATAATTACCAGTTATATAATATAAAACATTTTTTAGATGTATAAAACGATAAGCATGAATAGTTTCAAGTATTGTGGAAAGTGTAATTAAAACAACAGAAAATAATTCTTCTTGAAGATATCAAAAAGAAATTCCATAAAACAATACCTAAAAATATAGCGCTTGATATATCACATAATACATGCGCATTTTTATCTTTTAAAATTTTTATTAATTTATTGGAAAAAATATAAATAATAATAGAAGGTAATTGTATTAACAAATATAAAATAGTAACTAACCAAAAACTACCTGTTATTTTAAAAATATACAAAGAAGAAGCTAATTTAAAAGCTTCAGAACCAATTAGCGATATTGAAATTGAATTAAAATATTTAACTAAATTCCATTTAATATATTTTTGTAATAAAATTCCTTGTTATTTTTTATTTTTAAAATCAAAAATTTCCAATAAATAATCAGACAAAATTTTTGTTCTTGTTTCAAAGATTTCTTCCATTTTATTAATTTTCTCAGGGTCTTCAATTCAATTCTTACCAATTTTTTCAGATTCATTTTTTATATTTTCTAATTCTATTTTGTTAACATCTTTGCCTATTGAAATTGTTTTTTTATTTTCATTAATAATTTTTTTAATTTTTTTAATTTTTTCATTAATATGTTTATTTTTTAATTCAGAATTTTTTCCTTGAGTGAAAATAAAATGGTTTCCAATCTGATAACAAATTTTTTCTAATTTTTCGTTTTTTGTTTCTTTTATTAAATCCTGTGATAATAAGTGCTCCAAAGTCATTTTAAAATAAGATTTAACCATTTCTTCTAAAAAATCTGAATTATTTAATTCCATGCTTTTTTCATTTCTAAGATAATAATCAATTACTATCAATAAATTTTTAGAAGTTTTATTATCGTTTAATTTCTCATTTAGAAAGTATTCTTCAATTTTTCTTTTAGAATGATTTATTCATTCATCGTTGTTAGTTAATCCCAGAATTTTTAAAAGTTCCTTAAATAATTGTTTTTCATCTTTAATTTCTTGATTTATTATATCAATTGCTATTTTTTCAATATTTTTTCTAATAGATTGCCCTTCAAAATATATAATTTTTCATACAAAATTAAATTTTTGAATTTCAAGTAAAAATTTATGAAATTTTTTAATTTCTTTATTAAGATCGTTATCGCTTAACTCTTTTTCACTTTTTCATAATTCATTTTTATTTAATATAGCGTAAATTAATGTGGTCATTGTTGTTTTTTCGTTATATAAATTTATATAAATATAAATTTTAGGAAGAATATTTTTAACATTATTTAAAAAATATGAATTTATATTTAAATTTTCAGGATTATCTTTAATTATTTCTTCAATTGGTGTCTTTCAAATTTCAAAATCTTTTTTATTTTTATTTGTAGAACCTATTTTTGTTATTGCAATATAAAATAATAAATGTTGAACTAATATCTTTATTTTTTCATTAAGTTTTATCTCTTTTTTGTATTCATAGAAATAATTTTTGAAGAAATCATATTCTCTATTTTCCTTACTTGAAAATTCAAATTTGAAATTATCGTTTGCTTTTATTTCTATAGCATGAAAATAATAAATAAATTCTAAAATTTTTATGTTGTTTTTTTCTATATTTTTAACAAAATATTTATTGTAATTATCAATATTAGTTTTTGTATTTTGAGAATCAGATTCTTCTGATAAACCAAAAATGTCAGCTCTAACTATTTCTAAAACATTTAATTTTTTTCCAGTAGAATTTATATAACTAAAAATTTTAAAATCTTGATTTTTTTGTTTAGTGTTAATTACACTAAATTCAATATATTTGTACAATTTTTCAGTAAATTTTTCTAATTTATTTTTATCTATTTTATTATTATCGCTTAATATTTTATATAAGTATTGAATTATAAATTTATAATTTTCAAATATTAATGGTAATGTCTTTTTTTCTTCTAAATCTTGACCATTTAATAGAGAATATAAATATTTTAAGGATTCACTATTTTTAATATCAGGAAATTTTGAAATTATATAATTTGAATTTTCATCTTTATTAGAATTAGCGTTTTTATTAAATAGATTTAATAGGTTTTTTTCAATTTTTAATTCTTTATTAGATTTTATGTTGTTAAAAAAAATGTTATATATTGCAAACAATATTAATATTAATGAAGTGATTCTCTGCTGTCCATCAACAATATTAAATTCCATAGTTTCTTCATTATTTGTAAAAAATAAAGAGCCAATAAAATGTGAATAAGTTTTTTCAGATATTGTTATTTCGTTAATATTAGATAATAATGTTTCTAAATTATATTTATCCCAAACATAATTCCTTTGATACGAAGGAATTATGAATGACCATTTATTATTTCGAGAATTTAATAAATATTCATTAATAAAATTATATAAATTAAAAGTTTTTGATTTAAATTGATTTATATCTTCTTTTTCCGCTTCTTTTTTTTGTTCAATATTATAATTTTCAATATTTAATTTATAAATATTTTCTTCATTTATGTTTTCATTTAATAAAACATAATCCTTAATTTTTATTTTGATATATAAATCTTTATCATATATTTCTTTAAGTTTTTCAAATATGTCTACTAGCAATTCATCATTAAATTTTTCATTATTTTCAGAACATTTTTTAATAAAATTTTTGTAATTTTTAACTAACTTATTTTTATTTTTTAGATCAAAATTTTTTAGATCAAAAAATACGCTATAATCAGTTTTTATATGATCATTAATTTCTAAGAAAGAATATCAAATTGAAGTAATTAATTTTTCTTTTTGTTCTCTTAATTTCTTTTTGATATCTTCACAATTTTCATTAGAATTTTGATAGCAATCTTTATATTTTTTTAAATTTTTTATTATTTCATTAGAAATTTTAAAAAATGAATATGAAGCATATTGATAAATTAATTTTTCTAAATTTTCTGTATTGTTATTTTTTTCAAAAAAATCACGAAAATTATATGATAATTCAATATATGATGGATCAAAAGAATAATTTATAAATTCCAAATAATCAAGAACATATAATATTTGTTTAAAAACTGTATCACTAACTTCTGAATTTCCATTGTCATAAAAAAACAAATAATTTTCTTCACTTGTATCATTTGCATCAAAAAGATTTTTAAATTTATTTGTATTTTTATCAAAATAGAATTTTTGCTTTTTATCTTCCAAAAATTTATCAAGAAAATTTTTGCATTTAAATCAATTTATAATTGACTTATCTATATAATTTGATATACTTGTTCCAATTTTTCATATTCCAAAATATTCATCTAAAAAGGCTTTATTTTTTTTCATTTTTTTCTCCATTCATATTATCAATTTCGTATATTGTTTGAAAAACACTTTCTAATACGTTAACGTCAATTGAATTGCCAGCTTGTCTTCACAAAACATTATTATTTAGAATACCTTCTTCTATTGGTATTTTTAATTTGTCAAAATCTTTATCAGTAAAACCCATTATTTTATATGCTTCCCTGGGTGTTATAAATCTATAATTTAAGTAATTTTGTTTTGAATTTGCAAATTCTATATAACCACCATTTGGTATCCTGTCTTGTTTTGTTGTTAAAGTATTTATCACAAAATTATTTTTTATAGATTTATTAATATCACTAATATTTTTGCATTTCTCTATTATTTTTCTTCTTGATGGCGTATCTTTAATTAGACATTTATCGGCTTCTAAGTATTTTTTGTTTTTTAAATCAAAAATTGCGAAAAATTCTTTTTTATTGTTTTCTAAAATTCTTTTTTGACCTATATTATTTATATATTTTTTAAAATCAACGTCATTTTTAAAAGGCACTTTTGTTTTTTTTAAAACACTAATTGCGAAAACTCTTTCTCTTTTTTGTAATGATCCATGATCTCTTGCATTAAGTAAAGCAGTATATGTTTTATATCCTAATTTTGATAATTCCTTTTTTCAAGATTCATATTCTAACTTATATTTATTTACTAAATTTTTTACATTTTCCAATAATAAATATTTTGGTTTATTATTTGTTTTTTTTAAAATTCTTGATATTTCCCACACCAAATGACTTGAACTATCGATTGCACTTATCCCTTTATCTCTTCCCATATTTGCGACGCTAAGTCCCTGGCATGGAAATGAATATGTAAGCAAGTCTATTTTATTTTCATCTAATATTTGACCATCAACTTTTTTAATATCACAATAATTTTTGCTTATTAATATAGATGCAGATAATAAGATTTTTAAATTTAATGATTTTCTTTTTATTTGTAATATTGGATATTTGGAATTTGTAGACAATGTGTACTTTGATAAAAAAATATTAATTTGTTCTTCATTATTTAATTTGAATTTATTAAGAATTTTTTTAGCTTTATTTAAAGTTAAATTGTGATGCATAAAACTATAGGAAATAGTTGCATAAACATCCCAATCACAAGTAGCAACAACTTCGAATCTATCGTCATTGTTTTTTAAATTTACAATTTTTGAACTTTTGTTCTGTGCGCCAATACCAGAAAAAGCTTCAAATATTCTAATTTTTTTCACTTAAGCAAAAAAACAGACTTTTAGTCTGCTTGTTAAATAAAAAATTATTTAAAGGAATAAAAAGGCTATTAGCTTTTTCTTGAAAAAAAATATTAAAGTCTAATATATATATATATATATATATATATATATATACCTAAATTATCATTCCCAGTGCAACACTCTTAAATAGGGTGTTGTTTTTTATAAAATTGAAAAAAGATATAAAAAAAGATCCCCAGCAAAGGAATCCAAAATGAATTATAACACTAAAAAATATTCAAGATTAAATTTAGAAAAAAGATACCAAATAAGTTTTTTATTTAATGTACAAAAAGAATCTATTTCCAAAATAGCACAAACATTAAATATTCACAAAAGTACTATTTCTAGAGAATTAAAAAGAAATTTAGATAATTTTGGTCATTATTTTTGCGAAGTTGCACAACAAAAAACAAATTTAAGAAAAAAATATAGGTCTTTATTTAAACATCATTGAGCATTAGAAAATGAATTTGATCAAAAATTTCAAAAATATTACAACAAAAACATTCACGGTGTAAAAGCTACTATTAATAAAATAAAAACAGAAAATCCAAAAATGAAAACTCCTTCATTTCAAACAATTTATAGGTGAATAAAAACTACAAAATGAATTTTTAGACCAAGCAATAAACTTCGTCAATATTACAAAAAAGGTGGGAAAAGAACTAAAACAATTTCAAGGTTATTAGATGTAAACAAATATGTTTTACCTATTTGAGCAAGAAGAAAATCAATAAATACAAGAAAAGAATTTGGACATTGAGAAATGGATTTAGTTATCGGTAAAAAAGCACATAAAAAACAAAATCTTTTAGTTATTGTTGAAAGAAAATCAAGATTAGGTTTAGCTATAAAAGTTGTTTCTAAAAATCCTTTTGAAATTCATAAAAAATTAAATATGTTAATTAAAAAATATGATTTAACAATAAAATCCATAACAATCGATAACGGAATTGAATTTGAAAAAATAAGTATTTTTGGAAAACAAAAAGATATTCAAATATATAGAGCAGAACCTTATGCTTCTTTTCAAAGAGGTAGCAATGAACATTTTAATGGTTTAATAAGAAGGTTTTTTAAAAAAGGAACTGATTTTAATGATGTTTCTGATGATTTATTAGAAGATGTTGTAAATCAAATAAATGAAATGCCAAGAGAAATTTTTAATTGAGATAATTCTAAAAATTTATTTTTAAAAGAAAAACTCAATCATAATAAAGAAAACTTTATATAATTGAGTTTTTATGTTGCACTAGAAGTGAGAATTTGGGATATATATATATAAGCTATAAATATATGTGGCAACATATGTTTATTTTATCAAAATTTATTTTTTTAGATTAAAGACTATTAAAATATAAACAACAAATAATTAAAATAAATTAGTTTAAATTAAAAATTTCAATTAATTTATCCCATATTGTAAAGTGCAAGTTACCACTTACAATTTAATAAAATTGCCGATTTTCAAAATCGGCTTTTTTTTATTAGTTATTATTTTTTCTTTTTTAAGTATTTGTGAATTTTGTTTCTTGGTACAAATCCTTTAGCTCTGGTATATAGTGGCATATCTTTAGGAATTGGATTTTATAAATATTTGTTTCAATTATATTCATGAAACATTTCGTTTGGATGCTCTCAATTTTTTAGAAATTTTCTTCAAGTTAGATTTAATATGTTTTAAACTTTTCAAATTTCAAGGTCATCAATTTTTTCAAAGTTAGTACTTTTTTTAAAATATCTTCGAATGTATTTATTGATATTTTAGGTAGTTTCTTTTTGATGTGAAGCATGAGGATGAGCTTTATAAATATAAATTTTTAACCTATATCCTATATAAAAAATTAAGTTAAATTTTAAGCCTTGATCTATGGTAATGGATTGACATTAAGCTCAATATCCTTTAACTAAATTCCAAAGTTCTAAATTAATGTTTTATGGATTTTTAGTCATTATTTTTTTAATTAAAACAAATCTGGTGAGTTTTTCTTGGAAAACTAGTAAATGAACCTTAGCTCCTCTTTTGCCTTTGATTAAATTTGCTTCCCAGTGGCCAATTTTTTTCTTTGAGCTATTTTAAAAGGCTTAACTTAGCGTTTTTAAGCAAGCCGTTTTTGGAGAGATTTTTGCCTTTTGCCGCCAAATACATAATTGCTTCTAAGTAAATTTTTGCGATTTATTTTTCAATTTTTTGAATTAATTCAATTGTAAATCGTTTTAATTGAAAGCATTAATGCTATAGCTACGCTTGATAAATTCCGCAGTGCTTTCAACTGTCATTTCTTTGAGTTATAAATTTTTAAGAATTTTTCTTCAAATTCTTTAAATTTATAAATTTCAGATTTAAGTTTAAAGTGGTTTTTTTAGCGAATTTTAATGTCATGTTTTTTTGAGCAAGCTTGGCATCATAACCATATTCACTTGAATTATTTTTAATTTCTTTAATCAATAAAGAATGACTAATACCGAGATCTTTAGCATTTTTCTAAGAGAAAAGTTAAAGTTTTGTAATAAAAATTTTATTTTTTGCGAATATCATAAGAAATTCGTCTATAATTTTTAATGATGATTTTTAAATGCTCTCAAAGTAGCATTTTTCTTTCTTTTTGTAGTAAGTTTTTAACAAAAAAAACTACCAAAAAAATTTTAATATTTTTTTGAGAGTGACAACTTGGAAGTTACAATGTGGGAAAATTAGCGCCGCTAATTTTTTTGTTATATAATGTTAGCTAATAATTATTTTTAAAAATCTTTTGGAAAGGATAAACTTTGCAGAAAAATAATTTAATCGATTCTTGAAAAAGATTATATACACAACATTATTTAGATGTTGAGTTTTTCAAAGAGCAAAGCGCGTTAGAAAAAAACCTTTCCCTTCCTAAGATTAATTTTTATTCTTTAGAATTTAATTCAGATGCCGAAAATAATTTAAGTAATTTAAATTTATTTACACTGCTAGGGATATTAAAATCCTTCTGTGAGCTTAAAAATGTTAAAAATAAACACATTTTTATGCACTTTGATGAAAATATTAGTCCATTTTTAGTTCGAAAAGCAATTTCACTAATTAATTATAATGTGGAAAATATTTATCTATTTAATTCAGAAAATAATGTCTACAAGCTTGATTTAGCAAATGATTTTGTCGTTTATCAAGTTTCAAAGGCCTTTAACTTAGATTACGTTATTTTCCTACAAAAAAATAAAGTAAATAATAAATATTACTTAAAAATTTATAAGAAAAATTTCCTTTTATCTACTTTAGAATACGAAGAAATTTTAGAACACTTTAAAAATTCAAATCACGATTTTGTTTTTAAAGAAAATATCGATAATAACAAAAAAATCGATATCAATAAAATAATCGAATCGGCAATTTTACCTAGCGAAATTAATTTGCTGAAAAAAAGCCAATGAACCAATGACTCATTAATTGTTAGCATGCTAGTAGCATCTAATTTAGACGAAAAAATTCTAACCCAAGCGCTAGAGAAAGCTAATTATAAAGTCATTAAATATACGTGAAATTTACATAAAAAATTATCTAAGTGGAAAAAATATTCACTTCAAAAATTTTTAAATAATTCACTTAATAAAAGCGATGTGTTAGTAATTCTTGATGCTAATCACAAACTAAAACTAGTAATTAGAACCAAAAAAGGCTTTAGACTCTTAAGCGATGATGAAATAATTTTCATTTATGTATCTTATTTCTATCTATCGCTTAAAAAACTTAATTTATTAAATCAAAACTTTATTTATATTCCTTATAACGCAGGCCCCATTGTTCATAAAATCCTAACCAACTATAAAATCAATTACAAATACATTGATCAGGCTAATTTTACAAATGTGCTTCTTGCATATGAAAATGGATTTTATTCATCAGGGCAATCGTTTAATAATCTCCAAAGCAATTATGCATTTCTGATGAATTTTTGCAGCATATTAAATGCGTATAAGGATAGCAATAATTTAATAAATCTAAAATATAAAACTGTTAAAAAATTTGCAAGTTTATTCTGACAAACTACTAAAAAAACAAAATTTAGCGAAGATGGTGTTGAAACTCTTATTAAAAACACCAAACAGTTTGAAAAAGTTGGTAAATATTTAAAGCTAGAAAAAATAGAAACAATTAATTATTTATCAAAAAATTACCACTATTTATTTGATATCTACTATCAATATAAATACAAAAAAACCGCTCATAAAATTAAAATTAATTTGACATACAATTTGATTTCAAAGAAATTAGAAATTAAAATGACTTCAGAAAAAAATGATAATTTCTGAATCAAGATAAAAGAATTTTTTATCAATAAATACATGCTTATGATTTTTAATTTTCTAATCAAAAAGTATAAAAACAATATCAAAAAAACGGAGACTTATTATGAAATATCAAAGAGTTAAAGGTACTCAAGATTATGGCGTTGAAAAAGCATTTCTAAAAGACGCAGTTGAATCATTATTTTTAAAGGAAGTTAGACTACATGGATTTGAATATGTAGAACTTCCTACTTTAGAGCATGCTCAGCTTTTTAAAAGCACAGTAGCACAAAGCGATATCGGAAACAAAGAAATGTATGAATTTCTAGACAAATCACAAAGAGAACTTTGCCTTCGTCCAGAAATGACAGCAAACTTTGTTAGAGCTTTTGTTCAAAATAAATGACATGCAGCTAGTGCTGAAAATAAATATGCATACGTGGGAAAAGTATTTAGATACGAACGACCACAAAAAGGTCGTTATAGAGAATTCACTCAAGCTGGAGTGGAATTTGTCGGTAAGGCTGACTTTTTCAAAGATTTATACGTTATAACCTTAGTACTTAGGCTTTTAGCAAAATTACATATTAAATACACTTTAAAATTAAATTACATATCAAATAAAGAAACTAGAAAAAAATATGAAGAAACCCTTCATAAATATCTTCTAGAATACAAAGACCAGCTTTCAGAAGCTTCACAAAAAAGACTAGAAACTGGAAACGTATTTAGAGTTTTAGATGATAAAGAAGACTCACAAAAAGACTTTGTTAAAAACGCGCCAAAATTGTCAGATTTCTACAGCGAAGAAGACAAAGAATACGTTAAAAACATCAAAAGAGGCCTTGACACTTACAACGGACTTGAATATCAATTCGATGAACAAGTAGTAAGAGGACTAGACTACTACGATGATTTAGTTTTTGAAGTTTCAATTAAAGATTCAAAAGCAGCGCAAGACGTAATAATCGGTGGCGGAAGATATTCTAATTTAATCAAAGACTTAGAAGGACCAGAAACTTCATCAATTGGCTTTGCCATGGGGGTTGATAGAGTAGTAGACTACCTAATGGATCAAGAAGTTTATAAAGAACATCTTGACAAACTAGAAACTGCTCACTCTGAAAATGAATACTACTTCTGAGCTCATCCAGAAGCAAGTTATAAACTTAACTTCTTTGTATGATTTTTTAACTTGCAACTAAACGAACATATTTCTTCATCACTATTATTTGACTATGATTCACCTAATAGAAACAAAGCTTTTGAAAAAGCTAAAAAACTAAATTCTAAAGCTTTTGTTACTTTAGAAGAAGATAATTCGCTAACAGTTTATGACTTTAAATATGGAACTAAAAAAGATGTAGATTTAAAAGAACAATACCATCATTTAGACTTTACAAGCCTTCTTGATTCAAGACACTTTGATAATTTATTTGATTCTAATTTATTTAAACCGTCACCTAAAGAATTAATGTGTATGTGTTCTGCATTTAGAAATAGATTCGGAGATAGCAAGGCTCTGCTAAAATTTGCTAAGCAATTCCACTACTCTGAAGATGATGTGTATTTCTCAGATCAAAAAATTAAAAAATCAAAAAGAAAATCTGCTAAAAGTTAATATAATTAACTAACATATGAAATTTAGCAAAATAAGTAATACTAGTTTAGATGAAAGCTATATTAATAAAAGCGTAACTTTATATGGATGAGTTGCAACCAAAAGAAAATTTGGAAAAATTTCTTTTGTCGATTTAAGAGATCATAGCGGAATTATTCAACTAGTTTTTAGTGAAGATATAAAGCTATCTAAAGAATCAGTAATTAAAGTAACTGGAGTAGTTTCTAAAAGAAAAGATATCAATCCTAGCTTAAAAACAGGAACTATTGAAGTTTTAGTTAGTGAATACGAGCTACTATCTTCATCAAAGGAACTTCCTTTTGAAATTTCAGAAAAAATTTCAGCTTCAGAAGATCTAAGAATGGAATACCGTTTCTTAGATCTAAGAAGAGAGTCAATGCAAAATGCCATATCGCTTAGAAGCGAGGTATTTTTTGCTATTCGTGAATTTTTAAATAAAGAAAAATTTCTAGAAATTGAAACCCCAATTTTAGCTAAGGCTACTCCTGAAGGAGCTAGAGATTTTTTAGTTCCAACTAGAAGTCAAAATAACTTCTTTGCGTTACCTCAAAGCCCTCAGCTTTTCAAGCAGTTATTAATGGCATCCGGATTTGAAAAATACTATCAAATTGCAAGATGTTTTAGAGATGAAGACTCAAGAAAAGATCGTCAGCCAGAATTTACTCAGCTTGACATGGAAGTTTCATTTTTAGAAGTTAGCGCTTTTCAAAAATTAGTTGAAAACTTATTTAAATACGTCTTTAAAAAAGTTTTGAATGTCGATATTCAAACTCCTTTCCAAAGACTAGATTTTGATACTTGCATTAAAGACTATGGAACAGATAAGCCCGACTTAAGATTTGATTTAAAAATTCAAGATATAAATAATTATTTCCAAGAAGATAACTTTGAAATCATTAAAAAGCAAGCGTCAAAAAGAATGCTTTTTATTAACGAGCAAATTACCAAAAAAGACTTTAAAGCTTTGGAAGAAATTGCAAAGAAAAACAGTGCAAATATTTTATTTTACTTTGTACTAGAAAATGGAAAAGTGCTTCATAGCAACTTCACAAATAAAGCGCCTCGTGACGTTGAAAAACTAATTAAAGATCATAACTTTAAAAACGGAACTTGCTTTATAGTTGCTAATAATTTTGATAATGCTTCAAAGGCGCTAGGGGCTTTAAGAGTTGAATTAAATTCAATGTTTAATTACGCAAAAAATGGTTATAATTTCTCTTGAATTATTAACTGACCAATGTTTGAATTCGATGAAGAATCTCAAAGTTATCAAGCCGCGCATCATCCTTTTACTATGTTTGAAAACACAGTAGAAGAATTTAAAAGTCTTTCTAAAAATCAAATCAAAGCGAAAAGCTATGATCTAGTTTTAAATGGCTTTGAGCTAGGTTCTGGTTCTGCAAGAATTTATTCCAAAGAAGTTCAAGAACTTATTTTTGAAAGCCTTGGAATGGATAAAAAAGAACAAGAAGAAAAATTCGGATTCTTTTTAAAAGCATTTGACTACGGCCTTCCGCCACATTGCGGAATCGGACTTGGTCTTGATAGGTTGTTAATGATTCTCGCCAATAAAAGCACAATTAGAGACGTTATTGCATTTCCAAAAAATGCAAAAAATAAAGACGTATTTACTAAAGCTCCTTCAGAGATTAGCTCTAAGCAACTTAGCGAATTATTTTTAGAACTAAAAAAATAAGAAAGATTTATGTCAAAGAATAAAATTTTAAAAAAATCTTGACAAGACGCGAAAGCTAATATTAAAAGAAATAACTTCCTACTGCTAGCTGTTGCCTTTTTACTTGGGGCAGTTACAAATGCAATGATTTCATCATTTGCAAATGACGTAGTACTTAGTTATATCGTTAATGCCTTTGGTATTAAAAACCTACAAGAGTGAAAACTAGAAAACGGTATTTTAATTGGTAAATTTTTAGGAACCGTTATCCAATTTGCAATTGTAATGGTGCTATTATTTGTTGTATTGTTTTTATTTTTTGTAATCAAAAATAATTACGTTGAACACAAAAATAGAAAAAACCCTCCTCAACCTGTAGTTAAACCTTTAACTGTAGATGAATTAATCCTAAAAGAATTACAACAATTAAACTCTAATATAACCAAAAACCAACTTTCACAAGATATGCAAACTAGTTTAAGCGCGCTAGAAACTAGCGCTAGAAAAACTAAATCTAGAAGCGCTTCTTCTAAAAAATTAAACAAAAAGTAATTAAAGTAATATAATTTAAGCGTAAAAAACAAAATTACTTAATTTCAAAAAAGATCTTCAGGGCATTTACCTTGAAGGATCTTTTTTAATTTTCAATTAGATATAAAATTTAAAAATTTATTATATATAATATAAATTAATTATGCTAAAAATTCGTCTTAAAAAAATACTTTTAATCATATTTACTTTAGGTTTTATTTATCGAAAATGAAATAAAGCTTTAGAGAAAAAAGAAAATACAGTTTATCAAAGTGCTAAGCTTCCTTTTGATTTTAAAGAGCTTCTTTTATATTTAGGCGGGCCAGAAAATTTAAAATCTTTAGAAAAAACAACATCAAGAGTTTTAGTTTTCTTTGAGGATAAATCTTTAATTGATCAAAATAAATTAATGAGCCTTAAAGGCATTAATGGAATCTTTTTCAAAAGCGATTCTATTGCCTTAGTTTTAGGTGAATACACTCAAGTTACATACGATAAATTATTGGGGCAAAAACATGAATCAAAATAATAAACCAAGTGATAATGAAATTTTTTCAAGTGAAATTAAAATTGCTCTAGATAATTTATTAAATTTTAGATCAAATGATAGTTGTATTTTTGTAAAGCCTAGTGAGCTTAAGACTTTATCATATTTTGATTTAGCTAAAACTTTAGGTAAAAAAGTAATACACGCCATTTCAAATAGCGCCGAAATGGAAGTTGATTTAAATTCACAAATTTATGATCCTATCGTAGATAAAATCTCAAAAGCGCAAACCTATAAAGATATGATTGCAGCTTTTGCAGAAACCGATATCTTTGAAATTACTGAGCGTGAAAAAGAAAAGCTTGTAATTAACTTTGAAATCATTAAAGAAGATTTAATTACAAGAGTAAAAAAACAAATCAAAGAATGAATTTTTGCATGAAAAGATCTAGCTCAAGATCATGAAAAAAACTACCACACAAATAGCGCGCATACGCTATATTTAGGTTTTTTCTTTTTCTCTTATCAAGACATTAAAAATAAAGCATTTGCACCACTATTTTTCAAACAAGCTAATATTGACTATAGCCGTGGAAAAATTATTTTAAAAGTTAGCGGAAACGTTATCGTTAACGAAAAGCTACTTTTATTTATGGAAAATAAAGGCATTAGCCTTAACTTAGATAATATCGTTGATAGTAAAATTAATGATTTAATTCAAACTATGAAAGTTGAATGAAAAGGTGCATTTAACTTTCCAGATAATTTCGCAAGCAAAATTGAAGATTTTGACTCACTAGAACTTCCTAACGAAGAATTTGAAATTCGTCCAGGATACGTTGTTGGATTATTCCAACCTCAAGGAGCTTATCCTCGTAGAAGAATGAAAGAAATTATCGCAAACGATGAACTTGATTCAATGTTTAATATTTCTTTTGATAAAACTATCTACAAAAAAAGCGTTTCAGAAAAAATTAAAGATCCAAATACCAAGTTAGTTAAAATTCAAAACACTAACTTAAGCCAAGATGCTGCTATTATTTCTTCATTAACTCATGACACTATTATTTGAGGGCCTCCTGGAACCGGAAAAAGCCAGGTTATTTCAAATATAGTTGCCAATAATTTAATTAATGGAAAAACTACTTTAATTTCATCAGAGAAAAAAGTAGCACTAGAAGTTATATTAAATCGTCTAGGAAGCTTAGGAGGATTTTGTCTTAACTTTTATGACTATGGAACAAGTAAAGCTCAAAAACAAAAATTCTATGCTCCCATCATTAACGTATTAAATAAAATTGGAAACTTTGATAACTACTGAGAAAATCTCTCAGAACAAAAGTTAAACGTTTTCACTCAAACAGAAATTGAATTTATAGAGCTTGCTAGCGAATTTGTTTCAAAATCAAATTCTATTAAAGCATTAGAAGCAATATATTACTACGCCGAAAATAATCCTACTTATAAAGTCAGTGATATTGAATTTATTTTAGGTATTTCAGAAAACTATAAAATTCCTGAAAAAATCGATGAGCTTTTTGTTAAAAAATTCCTTAAAGAAAATAAAATTTCTCTTTTATCTTTAAAGAGAAAAAAAGCCATTGAAGTTGCAAATAGCATCAAAAATACGCTCAGTTCATTTGAAGGAAATTTAGCTCTTTTATTCGATAAATTATTCGAATTAAAACTTCTTCAAAGTAGTGATATTAACATTCTAATAGAGTTTCAAAAATTAGCTCTAACTTACGAAAAACTTCTTAAAGAAAAAGCTAAATTCAAACCAGTTTCTTCAGAAGATGAAGTCGTTAACGTGATTTTAACAAGGCTAAAAAACCTAATATCACAATACGATTCATCTAAGATGAATTTATATAAAAAATTCATAGCAAATGCTAATGCTATGAATCTTCCACCTGATAAATTTGTAAGAGTTTTTAAAGAAATCATTAAAGATGTATTTCCTGTAATGATTACCAAAATCGATGAAAACTTAAGTCAATATAATAAAAATGATTTTGACTATGTTTTAATCGATGAGGCATCTCAAATTCAAGCAGAACGTGGAATTCCAGCGCTATATCTTGGTAAGATTAAAATCTTATCAGGAGATGATATGCAAATGCAGCCATATACTCCATTTGTGGCTAGAAAAATAAATGAAACAGTGCTAGGATCTATTAGATCGCTTCTGCACTACGCGATATCACTTGGTATTTATAAAGTCTTTTTAAATAAAAACTATCGTTCTAAATGAGCTAATTTAATTAACTTTTCATCAAAGAATTTTTATTCATCTAATTTAGATGCAATTGATGAAAATTCAAGTAAGCATTCACCTTCAATTGAAGTTTATAACGTTGATGGTGTTTGAGATAATTCAAAGAATTTTAAAGAAGCAGTATTTTCAATTAAAAAGATAATTGAAAGTCTTCCTAAGTACAAAAAAATAATTTTTATTTCACTTAACCAAAAACAAAGTGATTATGTTTTAAGCATAATTTATGAGAAAAATATTGAAGTATTAATTAAAGCTTTAAATAGCGGACAGCTTTTAATTAGAAACATCGAAAACGCACAAGGTGATGAAGGTGATTTAATTATTTTTTCAGTTTCATATGATAGAAACACAATGATTTCATCAACTCGGCTAGGACAAAAAAATGGTCGTTTTGCACTTAACGTTTCTATATCGAGAGCTAAAGAAAAAATGATTGTTTATAAATCAATATACGCTAGCGAAGTTACTGTAAATGAAAATGAAGATTTAAAACTATTTAGAGAATGACTAAATTATTTAGATCTAGCAGAAGATCAAAAACTAGTTTACGTTAAATCAAAAACTCATAGCTACAGTCAACAAAAAACTAGCGAAATTTCTAAATTTAACAATTCATTTTTTATCGATCACGTTTATAGTTATTTAAAAGAAGTAACTTCAAAGCATCAAGAATATAAAATCTATAAAGATTATCAAATTGGATCTATTACTTTAGATCTAGCAATTGTTAAAAATAATTCAATTTATAAAGCCATTAAATTCGATAGTTTTGACTATGAAAAAAATATCAAAAGATATGGTGATATCTACGATGAGGTTAAATACCTTCAAAGTAAAAAATATGATGTTGTAATTTTAGATCCGATTTCATGACTTGAAAAAAACCGTGAAATTCCATCATGATTTAAAGAAAGTACAATGTCATATGAGTAGTATGAATAAAATTTATAAGCTTTTATCTTCTAAGCTTCGACTTGCAATTGTAATGCATTTATATTCATGCTCGATTTCCGATTGCAACGTCGATGACTTAGTTCAACAATTCAAAGTAAAGCAAGCTAATTTAAGTAAAAATTTAAAAATTTTACTTGATTCAAATGTAATTGAATTTACTAAAAATAAGCGTTTTATTTACTATAAATTAACTAATTCTTTTCTTGAAGAATTTCGTGAAATACTCGATTTTACCGCTAGAAGAAATGAAATTAAATCTTATTTTTGCAAATGCAAAAAAAGTCAAAAAGAAACCACTTAAAGTGGTTTTTTCTTTTCAAAAAATCTAAAAAAAAGCAAATAAAAAAGCCCCACCTAATTAAAGGGCTTTTAATTTAGTTAATTGATGGTTCAATTAGCCAAGCCAAACAGGCATTTTCATGCCACTTTGGTACCCAGGACTGGACTCGAACCAGCACGAATTTCTTCAGTAGATTTTGAGTCTACCATGTCTGCCATTCCATCACCTGGGCATAAGTAAGACTAATAATTGTTTTCAAGTCTTTTTAAGTTTTTTTCATTTACTTTAATGTAATCACTAAGTAAATCTGCTTCGGTATAACCTAGCATTTGATATATTCCTAAAATCAATTCAAAGGCTTTAGTTAACTTTTCCTTATTTAAGTCATTGAAGAAATCTACAACGCTTTTTAGTATCTCAATTAACTGTATATTTATATCATCTGAAATGATTTTAGTGGATATATTATAACATATTTTATATTCATTTGCAAAACTTACTAAAAAATGTAGTGCATCTGCAAATTCTTCCCGAATTTTGGCCGAATTATCTTTTTTATTAGCTTTTCAATATTTAAAAGATTCTATCTCATTTGCAAATTCTGCAAGCTCAACTAGTAGTGCAATTGATGCAAGTTTGAATCTATAATTACTATCTAATTTTTCACTTCTCAAGCTATTACTTTTTTGAAGAATTTTTTCATCTAAAGCTTTTTGACGTAAAAAGATTTCTTCTAAATTCATAGATACATTATACCGTAAATTGTATATAATAGTAAAGCTGCCTGGATGGTGAAATTGGCAGACACGCTAGACTAAGGATCTAGTGCGGCAACGCATGCAGGTTCAAGTCCTGTTCCGGGCACCATATGCAAGTGAGAGCTTGCTTTTTTATTTGCCTATTTTGGCCCAAATTTGATATAATTAATTACTAATAAATAAACAAATAGATAATTGAAAAATTGGAGATTTTAATGATTGAAGTTAACAAATTTAAACCTGGAATTACATTTCAAGATTCAGGAAATATCTACGTAGTTTTAGAAGCTACTCATTCAAAACAAGGTAGAGGTCAAGCCAACGTTAAAGCTAAGGCTAAAAATTTAAGAACCGGAGCTACTACTATTCTTTCATTTACCGGTGGAGATAAAGTAGAACCAGCTCACATTGAAAAAAGAAAAATGAATTTTTTATATTCAGATGATTCAAATATTTATCTAATGGATAGCTCTGATTATAGCCAAATTGAAATTGATCTATCAAAAGTAGAATGAGAGATGAATTTCTTAAAAGAAAACTTAGAAGTTCAAGTTAGAATGTTTCAAGATGAAATTCTAGATATCGAACTTCCTGCTAATGTTGATTTAAAAGTAACATACGCTCCTGACGCTGTTAAAGGTAATACCACTACTAATCCACAGAAAAAAGTTACCCTAGAAACTAATTTTGAATTAGAAACTCCAATGTTTATTAAAGAAAATGATGTAATTATCGTTTCAACTGAAACCGGTAAATATGTCGGAAAAAGCAAATAATGAATCAAATTAAGCTTTCAATTAATAATTCAAATTACGCCTTTATTAAAGAAAATGCGATTTTGCAAGTAATTCAAAGCGTAATTTTTAAAATGAATCAAAAATTAAGCCTAGCCTCTGCTATTGAACTTAATTTTGAAGAAGACAATGAAAATCTGTCAATAAATTTATATTTAAAACTAAATATTGAAAAATTTAGCCTTGCTGATATTATGCAAGAGCTAACCAATAGAATCAACGAAAGAGTTAAAGCTTTAATTGGTAAATTTCCAAAGAATTTATCAGTTAGCGTTTTAGAGATAAATCATGTTTAACTTTTTTAAAAAAAAGAAAAAAACACCACCACCAAAGCTAGAGTCTAAAGACTTTGGACTTTATCGGGTTTTATTTATTAAAGAAGTCGAAAGAGTTATTCAAAAATTAATTAGAGCTCAAAAAATAAATTTCTTTTTTAAAGCATCAATTCAACAATCAATTGATTATTTTGTTGATTTAAAAGTACGGCTAGAAAATAATGCTGTTTTAAACGAAGATCTTGAAAGAGAAAAAAATATCTTTAGAAGTCACCAAAGAACAATATCACTAAAAGCTTATTTTATTCAGATATTTGTAGGCCTTTTAGTTTTTTCTGCAATGATAGCTGTAAGTGCAATTTTATTAGGTGGCGCAGAATCGATATTTAGAAAATAAGGAAACATTTTGAAAATACAAAAACTATTTAAATTAATGCCAATAGCCGGCGCGCTAACTACCGCTGCAGTTATTGCCACAAGCTGTGGAAGTGCTTCTTCACAGCCTGAAACAAGTTATGAAACTAAAAAAGCTAACGTAGTTAGCCAATTTTATAGCGATTCACTAAAAACCATTGATGAACTTGAAAAATTCTACTCAAGCGATGTAATGACTAAAGTTAATGCGTTTTTAGCTATGCAAGCTCAAGAAAAAAACCAAACAACTACAGCGGCTGTTAAGGTTGATTTTAGCGAGCTAAAAAATAATGATGGAGAATCAGGTAGCGGAACTACTTCTTCTGGTGGAACTAGCACAGATCCAGATTCACCTACATCTTCAGATGGCGAATCTGGCTCAGTTCCAGGATCAAGCGGTGACGCGGTTCCAGGAGTAGATTCTAGCGAGCCAAATCCAGGAACTCCAGAAACTAGTGCACCTGAAAATCATGCAAACCCTTCAACTCCAGTAACTCCAAGTAATCCAGGAAGCGGTGATTCAACTAGAAAATCTCAGCAAGCTGCAGCTCCTGGACTAACCGCTGAGCAAAGAGAATTTTTAACAACTTTTACATCAGCGGAATCTATTTCAGCTCACACACAAAAAATGCGTGATGAGCTTGCTAAATTTAAAAATTTACTAGAAAGAAATAGTCAACTTAAATATTTAGAAGCTACATATAAATTAGTAACCAATCAAATGAATTCAGAGCTTCAAAGTCTTTTATCACTAGTTGGCGCTTTAAGAAATGAGCTAACTACTTTTTATAAAGATATATTTCCAAAATACTTTTTAAGTTATTCACTTAATCAAAATTATTTAACTGTTTTAAATTATTTAGTTGATGTCGATAAACTTCTAAAAACAGGTGGAAAAGCTGACCTTACAAGTAAAAAAGAAAAATGAAGCAGCTTTAAAACAAAAGCTGAAAAACTTTACAGCTTATACCAAAGCACATATGAGCTTTCTTTATCTGAAAATATAGCTAGCGCTCAAAGAGCAACTAACCTTTCAAGTATTTGAAATTCAATGCAATCATTAAATTCAGCGCTTCAACAAGAATATAGCGCCGATATTTTAAATGATGCTATTGCTGAAAACAGCTTTAGCTCTAATATAAGTTCATTTTTTAGCGTAAGCTTTCCTGATAATTTAGTACCAAATAGCTTTAGCGCGCTTAAAGAAAACCAAAGCGTAGCAGAAACTGCGCAAGTTAATGCAACTTTAAAAAGCATTAAAGATAGCGATTTAAAACTCTATAACGATACTTTTAAAGGTGTTTTTGATAATTTAAAAGCTTTAAAAACTTATGAATTTTCATCAACTAATCTTTTAGGTGATTTTAAAGTAAGAGCTACATTTTATAAAGCCGGAAGTGACGCTAAATTCGAAGTTGATGCAACTAAAGTTAATGCAACATTTAATTTAACTTCACTATCAGAAACTAGCCTTGTAAAAGAAGTTAATAAAACCGGAAACTATCTTGTTAAAGTTTCTATGAATGCCTTTTCAATTCCGCTTTCGATACTTAAAGCTTTTCAAGCTAGAAATCTTGATTTAGACCCTGTTCAAAGCTTAGGATCAGGGTATAGATTTGTGGGACTTATTCCATTTTTTGTTAGAAACTTTGATTTTACAAGCAACCAAAATCAATACACTTTAAAATTAGATCTTGACTATAAATTTGGATCTCAAGAAAAATTCTTAACTGAAAATCAAAGTAATTTAACTGAAGCTAATACTTTGATTTTATTAAGTAATAACTTTTTACAACAAAACGTTGACACCAGTAATGTTAATTTAGATCTTTATTTTGTAGTTACAGATAGTAGCCAAATAAGCAAATTTGATAGCTTTTTAAATAATCAAGAAAAAACAAATCTAAATATTAGTTTTAGTTTTTAGTATTTAACTAATATAATTTTTATATAAAGCGCTTTATTTATCATGAAATTCACAGGTAAAAAGTTTTTCGTATTAACAGCTGGTAGTGTGACTATTGGAGCTGTTTTTACTACCGGGATAGCTTTAATTCAAACCAATAAAACTTTAACCCAAAAAAGAATAGAACTCGCCCAAGAAGCCACAAAAGACCTTAAAAAAAATAATGTTGAATTTCAAGCCGTTTTAAAAGAAAGCATTAACGAATTTAAAAATTCATATCAACAGTTTCTAGAAAAGCTTTCCAAATTTATAAAGCAAAAAGTAAAGCCTGAAGTTCAAGCTACCGTTTTAAAAGTTTATTCTGGCAAAGTTTATATTCCAAAAGAAAACTTTACTTTTTTAAATTATTTTGTAAGCGATGAAACCATTAACGCATATTTAAATGTGCTAATGGAACAAATCCAAAAATATTCAAGTTTATTTTCAAATAACAATAGCATTAAATTAATTAATACTTGAATAAAATTAATTACAAACTTTTTTTCTAATACGCTAATTACTATTGTTAGATACGTTCCAGAGCTGGCCCAAGATGTATTAGACTTTAACACCAAAAGCTTTAGCGCTTTGGGAAGTAATTTTTCATTTACATGATATAAAGTTCACTATCAAAACTTTATAAATGATTCCAAGCTTGTTTTAAAAACTTTTTCAGAAAGCGATAAGCAAAATCCTGAATCAAACTATGAAAAGGTTTTAGACTTTAAAAACAAATCACAAAGTTATTTAAGTGAACTTGAAACTAAATATAATTCCTTAATTAATCTTCCAAAAACAATAGCTAACAATAAACTTCTTGATGATTTATTTGATGAAAATTCAGCGCAACTTAAGGCTCTGCTTCCACTATATGAACAATATGTTTTATCTCAAGCTGCAGAGCAAATGCAAAGCCTTTATTCAACACCAAAACAATTTATAAATTACTTTGTTAATAACGGCGAAATTTTATCGAAAGCGCAAGCGGCAAGCAAAGCAACTAGTGACGCTGAAGAATTTAAAAACAAACTTAATTCTTTATCAGAAAATGGTTTTAAATTTTTATCTAATGATTTTACCAACGATTTAACTCCAACAAAAGAAGTTAAAGCTAGCGCTAATTATTTAAATGAAAATGAAGAGCTAACTGTTTCATTTTATAAAGCAAATGAAAATGGAATTTTTCAAGTAGAAAATTCAACTGAAACAAATCTGCTTAGCTCTAAATTAAAAAATGCTAAGCCTAATTCTTACGTTGTTAAATTTTCGTTTTTATTAAATGAATCATTTCCGGAAAGCATATTTACCAATAGCTTAAATAGCTATCTGCAAGAAGATAAAAATGATTTATTTGTAAAAAATAATTTTGAAATTTATTCGGTTCTGCCTTTTGTAATTTCGAGAATCAATATACAAAATAGCAGTGTTAATTTAAATTTTAATTTTAATTATTTAGATTCACAATTTATATTAAATGAATTTCAATCTAATTATGGAAATTCAAAAAATTTATTTTTAGTCGATCCTAATAATAAAGAAAAATCTCAAGCTAAAGTTGATATTTATCTTTATTTAGATAACACTAAAATAATTGAAAAATTAGACAAATTAATTCAAAACGATAAAATTAATATAAATGTTAAATTTTAAAGGAGCAAATGATTAACAAAAAATATTTATTTCTAATAACCTTTTTAGTTATTTTTGTAAGTTTTACAGTGGCTTTTGTTTCACTGGTATTTCTTAACAAAATAACTGATATGCTAATGGCTATCTTTAGCGGGGTTATGGTTTTTTCATTTGCTGGTGCTTTAATTAGCTTTTTATTTGTGCTATCTAGTTATAGCTATTCAAAGCTTTTAGTTTATGATTCATTTCATCATTTAATCGATGAAGTTATGTCTAATAATAATTTAGGTATTTTAATTTATGACGTTGACATGCGTATTATTTGAATGTCAAAATATCTTAAAAACACTTTCAAAGAAGACTATACTTCAAAGACATTAAATAGTTATTTAGAATTTATAACTAGCGATAAACATAGCGCTGATTTTTTATCAAAACTTGACGTAAATAACAACAGTAGCAATTTAGAATTTGAATATGAAAATACATTCTATGAAACGCAGTTTTGATATTTAAATAATATTGTCGTTATTAGAAATATCAACGTTGAAAAAAACTATAAAACTAATATTTTTCAAAAAAGATCTATAGTTGGTGAAATTGAAATGGATAATTTCCAGCTATATAAAAGTATTTATTCAGATGAACAAATCTTTAAATTAAATAAGGTTTTAATAGATTCTTTAAATACTTGCGTTAATAATTACGATTTTATCTATCGCCAATACTCTGATGGAAAATTTATTATCTTTACCAATGAAGAGTCATTTCAAACACTGGAAAAAGGTAACTTTCACGAATTTTTCAAAATCAAAAACAATTTAGATTTAAGTAGCAAAGACGATGTTAATTTATTAGATGCCAAACTTACTTTATCAGTAGGATTTGCTCGTGGTTGAGAAAATCTAAAAGAAAAGCTAGAAAGCGCTAAAAAAGCGCTAGTGGTAGCGCAAAACCGTGGTGGAGATCAAGTTGTTGTTAATTCATTTAACGAGCCTACCAAATACTTTGGATCAAATACCGAAATTCTGCCAACTAGTTCTAAAACTAAAATTAATTTTATTACCAATCAGCTAAAAGAAAAGCTGCAAGATCCAAAAATTGAAAACGTAATAGTCTACGGACACCAACATGCCGACTTAGACGTTATAGGATCGGCCTTTGCGCTTTGCGAACTTGCTAGAGTTAAATACAAAAAGCAAGCTAATTTATTTATGAAAACCTACGATAGTACTGTCGCTAGAATGCTATCGCTAGTTAAATATAAAACTAAAGATTTAAAAATTATTGAAAAAGAATCAACTGCGAAAAAAAATACTGATTCAAATACGCTTATAATAATAGTAGATACATCTAATCCACAAAGAACAGATTATCCAAATTCGCTAGCTAACGCTAAAAAAGAAAATATATTTATATTAGATCACCATAGAGTAGCCGGAAGCATTAACTTTTGTTACGAAAAAAATACTTATATCGATACTACCGCGTCATCGACTTGTGAAATTATTTCAGAGATTTTATACTTCCTTGAAGGAGAACATAACATCTCTCAAGTTGCAGCGCAGCATCTACTAAATGGTATTTATCTAGATACATCGCAATTTACCAAGTCTATGACTTCAAGAACTTTTCAAGCAGCTGCTTGACTTGAAGCTAAAGGCGCTAAAGCTATTTATGCAATTGATATGCTAAAAATTAATTTCGAAACTAAAAAGTTAGTTAACGAAATTATTAAAAATCCAATTGAAGTTAAAAAAGGATATTTTTTAGCTTATACTAAAGACGAACTTGATAACGATATAATATCTATAGCAGCAGATGAAATGCTAAAAGTTAGAGATCGCTTTGCATCGTTTGTAATTGCAAAGCTTAAAAATACTAATAAATATAAACTTTCAGCTAGAGGAATTGAAACCAATGTTCAAATCATCTGTGAAGCCGTTGGTGGTGGAGGACACTTTAATACTGCAGCAGCTTTTAGCGAAGAAGAATTAGAAGTTTTTGTTGACAATACCATAATGGCAATAACATCAACTGGAAAAGAGATTAAAAATGAAAGTGATTTTAACTAAAGATTCAAAATACGGTAAAGAAAATGCAATCATAGAAGTTGCAGATGGATACGCTAAAAACTTTTTAATACCAAAAGGTTTTGCAATGGCCTACTCTCAAGATAATCTTAAAATTCGTGAACAAAAGTTAAGTGATTTATCAGCACTTGAACACGAAAAAAGATCAAAAGCTAGAGAGCTTCAAAAACAAATCGAAGAGCTAAGCTTAATGTTTACTCTTGACGCTGCAATTGATAAAGCTCAAAATCTTCATGTGCATGGATCGGTTTCAACTAAAGAACTAAAAACCAAGCTTTTAGAGCACAAAATCAAGCTTCACGATCATGCAATTCAACATGTGCATTTAAACGTAGAAGGAACTCATGTTGTTGAAGTTTCTTTATATAAAGATATAAAGGCAAAATTAAGGGTAAATCTTCATATCAATGTCAAAAAATAAGGCCATTTATAGCGTTATTGAAAAATATAACCTAAAGCCAGAAAATGCTACTAAACACCAAAATAAAGAGCTAGAAGAACAACTTCTATCTTTAATTATTGACTCTAAAGAATCTCAAGAATTCGCCCTTAGCGTTATTAAAAAAGAGTATTTCTTTTATACAGAAAATCAAGCCATATTTCAATTAATTGGCGAGATAATTGAAAAAAAAGAAAGACACAAATTCACTGATTTAGTTGATATTTTGCGGGATTTAAAACTCGATGAATATAAACATATTTCATCTAGAGTTACTCCTGAATATATAAACTCACTTTATTCTACTAATTTAAATACAGAAAATTTAATTCCTTATATTGAAGAGCTAGAAAATTTATATATTAAAAGATATTTTGAAGCTTACTTTAAGGAAATGTCATCAACTGTTAAAGAAAAAACCTTTGACGTTAAAACTTTAATGACTGATTTAGAAAATCTAAAATCAGAAACCAGAGAAAAATCGCTTCAATCTAAAAACTTCGTCGAACACGGTAATGTCCAAATGGATGTAGTTATTGAAGTTCAAGAAGTAATCGAAGGGCTCAACAAACACTGAGGACTAACTTCTTCTTTTAAAAATATCGATGACATAGTTCAAGGATTTCGTCCAGGGCAACTTGTTATTCTAGCTGCTCGTCCTGGAATCGGTAAAACCGCGCTAGCTTTAAATATGGCAGCGCATATCGCTAGAAACGTTCAAGACAAAGATAAAAATAATAAAGTTTTATTTATCTCTCTTGAGATGCAAAAAAAAGAACTTGCCAAAAGAGTTATGTCATTTACTCTTAACGTGGATTTAAAATATCTTACTAATCCGAAAAATATTAAAAAGCCTCGTGAATGAAAAGTTCCTGAGCTAGTTTGATCAAATAATCGTAATAACGAATTTAAAAAACTCAACGAAAATTTATTATATGATGATGACGTTACTGGTAATTTAAACGATATTATTTGGAAAATTAAAAACTTTAAAAAAGATAATGAAGATCTTGCTTTTGTAGTAGTTGACTATCTCCAGCTAGTAAGCGCTACTGATATTTCAGGAAATCGTCAAAATGAGGTTTCAGCGATATCAAGAAGCTTAAAACAGCTAGCTATCGAGCTTAATATTCCAATTCTAGCGCTATCACAGCTTTCAAGAAACGTAGAAAGCCGTGAAAATAGAAGGCCGCAGCTTCATGACTTGCGTGAATCAGGATCAATCGAGCAAGATGCCGATATTGTTATCTTTTTATCAAGAAAAGAATCATATGATAAGTTATCGAAAGTATCTAAAGATGGTGAAGTTCAAAAAAATGCACAAAGCATTAGAACTGAAAAAGGTGCTTTTGTAATTAATACAGAAGTAGGAATTGCTAAAAATAGAAATGGTATAATTGGAACTACAAATTTAGCATTTTACTCAAATAGGGTATTATTTATAGATTACAATGAATATAGACCTACAAATAAATTCAACAAAGGACGCAATTAATGGAAACAACAACTGAGCCCAGTCATTTGGGTATAGGCATAAAAATAACAATATTTATTATTATTTTTATTTTATTTTTATTAAGCAGTATTTTTTCAGGATCTGAAACTGCCTATAGCACTATACCCGCAACTCAAATTCAAGAATTAAACGATAAAAAAACTAGATTTGGTAATTTAATTAAAAAACAGCTTTTAAGATATAACCAAATTTTAAGTACCGTGCTAATTGCTAATAACTTAGTTAACGTAGCTTCTTCGGTTTTAACTAGTTTTATCATTGGATCATTTTTTGCCAATGACGATGATCCGCTGGTACTGATAATATCAACGCTAGTGGTAACCCCTATACTAGTTATATTTGGAGAGATACTACCAAAGCTTTTTGCAAAGAAAAAACCTAAGTTATTTCTGCTATTATTTAGCCCTTTTATCGAAGTTTTATATTACTTTTTCTTTGTACTTACTTATCCTATTAGTAAGTTTTCAAAACAAAGTGATCATACGCATTCACAAGACGATATTAAAAAAATTCTAGAGCTGGCTAATTATGAAGGAATTTTAGATACTAAAGAAAAAATTCTAGCTCAAAAAGCGCTTGATTTAAATTCGACAAAAATCAATAAGCACTACATTCGGCTAAAAAACGTTGTCTATTTAGATTCAAGTCTTTCAGTTAATAAAGCGCTAGAGACTTTCAAAGAGACAAACTACTCTAGAATGCCGGTTAAAAAAGATAAAAACTTTATCGGAATAGTTCTACTTAAAGATTTAATCTTTAGTCAAAATAAAAGCCTTTTATCACTGGTTAAAATGGTGCCAAGCATTTCAATTCATAGCTCGCTTGCTAAAGGTCTTGAGATCATGAAGCAAAACCAAATTCAAATGCTTTTTGTCACCCAAAATAATTCAAGCAATCAAGTGATAGGAATCATTACACTAGAAGATATTCTAGAAGAAGTAGTTGGTGAAATCTACGATGAATATGACCAAGAAGAAATAAAAGAAATTCATGAAATTTCTTGAGAAAAATCTCTGGTTAAAGCTAGCACATTAATGGATGCAATCTTCAAGCAACTTGAGCTTAATTTAGAGCTTCTTAGCGATGAAGAAAAAGAAATGTCACTGTATGATTTTATTGTTTCTAAAAGCGAAGATAATAGCTTTAAAACCAATTTAAAAATTTATTTAGATAACAAAAAAATTAGCTTTAAAGTCTTAAAGCTTAACCAAAAAAATAAAGCCAAAACCTTAGTTGAAATTGAAAAATTATAAAATAGCCACTAGTTATTGCTATATTGTAAAGTGCAGCGCGCCACTTAGAATTTAATAAAATTGCCGATTTTAAAAATCGGCTTTTTATTTTGACATTTTTTGAATTTTTTTTAATTTTAACTATTGACATTATTTATTTTTTGTTATATAATTATATTTATCAGATCCTAAAAGATCAGATCTTCAAAGTTTTTTTCATTTTTTGTACTAATATTACCGTCTGAAATTAACATTGTAGTGTTAAAGTGCATAAGTGCTAAATAATGAAAATCCTGTTAAAATAAACAAGACAAATAAATTTTTTTAAATAATTTTTTTCTGTATAAATAAAATGAACAAATTTATTGTTCATTTTATTTATTAAAAAACTTCTAAAAAAATTAACATATTTTTTGATAGCGGTATCTTGGAAGTTATAATGAGCAAATAACCAATGGCTATTTTTTTAATTTCCAAAATGAAAAAAAATAAAAAAGCAGAAATGCTTTTTTATTTTTTAGGCTTAAATTTGTGCATCATCTTGCAGAAAATGCCTTCATGTTTTTCATGAGAAGTCTCTTCATATGATACTTCTTCCTCAGAATCACTTGCGTTTCCTGTATCTTCAATTGTTAGCCCTTCTGATCTTAGTTGTCTTTTAACAACAAAGTAGTTAGTTAGCGCTAAAATAATGCAAAGAGCTAATAGACCGAAGTTAGTTAAACTATTGTGAGCTAAGGTAAAGACAGTGGTTCCTGAGAAAAATAGTCCAGCAGAATCAGCAACGTTTGGGCTTTGAGCTGTTTTTGCTATAAATTTATATACAAATTGGAATCCAATTACTGCTACTATTAATAAAATTGCTAAAACAGAAGCAGGTAGGAATCCTTTAACCTTAAGTTTTGTTTTCTTACCACCTTTAAATCTATCTATTATTCCTAATAGCATTGTATATGCATATATAAAGAAAAACATTATAGTTGGTAAGTTTGTAGATGAATCTATTACAGAATCACTTAGTGATATCGCTGATGGTAAAACCACCACTAGTAAATAAATTGAAACAAAGACAGAATATAATACTAAGCTTCCTAGGTTTTTATATCTTTTGTTTAATTCACCTAGTTTTTTGTAAAACATTACTTGACGATATTCAATTAATCCTTCACTTGATTTTAAAAGCACTATTGATGTAGAGTTTGCTACAAAAAGCGCTCCAAAACCAATTAAGAAGAATACAAATGAATTTAATACTTTGCTTGCTGTTAGTCTTGTTGCAGGATCTTTTGATACAGATAAAACAATGTCTGTAAATAAATTACCAACAAATCCTGTTCCTTTAAGAGCAGCTCCAATAGAAATTAATATATAAACGGTAGCTGAAATTACAATTGTTAAAACAGCAGCAACAGGAACTGTTTTAGGATTTTTAACATCTTTAGCTAAGTTTCCTACAGATAAAAATGAGTCAAATGCAAATAAAACAGCAGGTAAAGCTATAAACATTCCAGCAAAGTTAAAGCTTTTTTCACCTGAGGTTATTCCGTAACTTAATCCTCCAAATAAATAATATGATTTAGCTTCATTTGCTTTATTTACAATTTCTAGCGAAGCTGAATCAGTCGCTTTAGGATCTACTCCTAGATATTTAGTTCCTACAAATCCTAGAATAAATGCAATTGCAAGTGGTAAAAGTTTAAAAGCTGTTGAAAATACTTGTAGTCTTGATGATCACTTTAATGAGAAGTAGTTTAGTGTAGTCATTGCAACTAAAAATACAAGAGAAAGCAGTATTACAACAAGGTAGAATTCTGGGTCTTGACTAACGCTACTTCCTGTTGCTACTTCAAATGCTTTAAAGATAGCTTCCATTCCAAAAACAGGAAGAGCAGCAGTTAATAGCGCGTAGTAAAATCCAGAGTGAAGAAACTTAACAGTCATACCTTGCTTTTTAGAACCTGAAAGTTCTTCAACTCAACCAGCAAGTCCTGATTTTGATTGACGAGAGCTTGAAAGTTCGCTAAAGCTATATACTGTAAGTAGAGAAATAAATGCACCTAATACTCATGCAAGAATAAAACTTCAAAATGCGAAGGTATCTGTTTCTGGAACAGCCTGAGCACCAAGTACAGTAAAGTTTTTAAAGAAAATACCGATACCAATAACTGAACTAATTGAAATACTAGTAGCAGTTAATAGCCCGATTTTTCTCGCGGTTTTTACTTTCATTTTTTTCCTTTCTAATAATTCAATAAATTTATTTAAAACGCATTTTTAGCGCTAATAAAAAAATTTATTAAAGCATATTATACAGAAAAAGAAATTAATTGCGCAAAAAATTTTTAATTTTTACTTTATAATTTGGTTAATTTATTAACTACTAATTAATATAAGGATTTAAATGGATATTAAAGACATTTTACTTAAGCCAAAAAGCTACGATCAAAGCGAGTTAACCATCTCAGGATGAGTTTCATATTTTAGAGGAAATGAAAAAGTTTGCTTTGTAGAAATAAACGATGGAAGCACTATTAAAAACTTGCAAGTTGTATTTAAAGGTTTTGATTTTAAATTGCTAGAAAATCTAAAGCCAGGATCAGCTACAGTTATCAAAGGAAAAATTCTTCACACTCCTGGCAAAAGTCAAGAAGTTGAAATGCAAGCGCTAGAGCTAGTTGACTATAAAAAAGCCGATGAAGACTATCCGATTCAAAATAAAGAAATAAAGCTTGAAACTTTAAGAGAAATTCCTCATCTTAGACATAGAACTAAAGTGTTAAGAGCAGTAATGCTAATTAGATCAACTCTAGCTCAAGAAATTCATAAGTATTTTATCGATAAAAATTTCTACTATATGAACTCTCCTATCATTACTTCAAATGATGGAGAAGGCGCAGGCGAGACTTTTGAAGTTTATGGATCAGAAATTAAGCATTTCTTTGGGAAAAATAATAAAGCAACTCTAGGAGTAACCGGACAGCTTCACGGAGAAAGCTACGCGGTTGGTTTTAAAAAAATTTATACCTTTGCACCTACCTTTAGAGCTGAAAATTCAAATACCAAAAAACACCTTGCCGAGTTTTGAATGGTAGAGCCTGAAGTCGCATTTGCTAATTTATATGACATGATAAATTTAGCGCAGAATCTACTTAAAAACGTACTTGAAAAAACGCTAGAGAAAAATAAATTTGAATTTGAATTTTTAAGCGAGTTTTTAAATATTAATCTTAAAGAAAGAATAGAGCTTTTCACTAAAAGCGATCTTAAAATAGTTGACTATAGAGACGCTATTAAAGAACTAGAAAAACACAAAGATAAATTCGAAAACAAAGACATTAAATTTGGGCTTGACCTAGGAACCGAACACGAAAGATATTTAGTTGAAAGCATTTTCAAATGCCCTATAGCACTGATAAACTTCCCTAAAGCTTTTAAAGCCTTTTATATGCATCAAAATGATGATGGTAATACAGTGGCCGCATTTGATCTTTTAATTCCACAAGTGGGGGAATTAATCGGTGGATCTCAAAGAGAAGTAAGATACGAAAAACTAAAACAAAGAATCAACGAATTAAATATCTCAGAAAAAGACTTCAAATGATATTTAGATCTTAGAAGATTTGGAGATATGGGATCATCAGGTTTTGGACTCGGCTTTGAACGCCTAGTGGTCTACGCTACCGGCATTGAAAACATTAGAGACTCAATTCCATATCCAAGAACTGTTGACAACATCAAAATGTAGTAAAAAAAATTCGCAAGGCGCGAATTTTTATTTTATGAAACTATTATTCAACTGAAACTTCAGCACCAGCTTCAACAAGAGCAGCTCTAATAGGTTCTGCTTCTTCTGGTTTGATGTTTTCTTTAACAACTGCAGGAAGATTGTCAACGATTTTTTTAGCGTCCATTAAGCTTCCACCAAGAAGATCTTTAACAGCTTTAATAATTTGAACTTTTTTACCGTTATCAGCTTTAAGAACCACTTTAACGCTAGTTTTAGCAGCTTCAGCAGCTTCTCCAGGAGCAACAGCAACAGCAACAGCCGCAGTAGGATCAACTCCAAATTCTTCTTTCATTGCTTCTACAAGTTCCATAACTTCTTTAATTGACATCTCTTTTAGAGATTCAACAAAAGTTTCTTTAGTAAGTTTTGCCATATTGATTATCCTTAAAAATTTAAATATTTATTATTATTAATTTGATTTTTGTTCACTAACTAGTTTTAGTCCTAGTGAAAGTTGTTGTAAAGGTGCCATAAGTGAACGAGCAAGAATGGTAAGTGCCTCTTCGTAGCTTGGAAGAGCTGCCACTTTTTTAAGTTCTTGTGTGTCAACTACTTTTCCTTCAAATGTACCGGCTTTTAAAACTACAAATTCTTTGTGTTTTTTTGCAAATTTAACAAGTAATTTTGCAGCCGACATATCATCATCGTTAGAAAAAGCAAAAATATTTGCCCCAACTAAGAAACTTGATAAGTCATAACCTAATTTATCGGTTGCTAATTTAAATAAACGATTTTTATAAACTTTAAGTTCAACGCCTACTTTTTTAGCTTCGACTCTCATTTCTTTTAACTGGGCAACAGTTAATCCGCGATATTCTGCAAAAGCAATTGCTTTAGCACTTGAAATTTTGTTAGTTATTTCGCTAACTGTTACTTTTTTTGCTAATTTTAAGCTAGATTCTTTCATAAACCTCCTTAAATTAGTAGCAATACAGTATACACTCGGTAACAAATTAAGCATAGCAGTTACTGTCTAAATGTATTGCTTTTCTATTATAACAAAAATTTATTTTTTTATATGCACAAAAAATAATTTTTCGGTTATAATGAGCTCATGGATTTTAACAACAAACTTAACCAAAGAATTAATTCAACTTCTGACATGTCATATGTTAATTATGAAAATCTTCAAGTGCTTAAAAGAAGACTAACTCACACTAAAAATTTAATTATTACTGGGCTAGTATTTACCCTTGTTGGTGTAATAATATTAGTAGTAGGAGGTTCAATGCTTGCTGCTGACACATCAGGTTTTGCTTCTATCTCAATTATGTTTTTAGGAGGACTTTTAGCCACAGTAGTTCCTATTGTTTTTAAAGTATACTACACCGGTAGAGTTTGAAGTCTAAGATGAGAAGTAGAAAATAAATACGTAACAAACGATCAAGAAACCTACCATCAAAAAGCAGATGCAGTTAGTGCTTTAATTACTGCTAAAGTTCTTGTTAGTATTTCTTGAATAGCTTTATGATTAATATTGGATTTTGTTGCTATTTTTAATTTACTAAAGGCAAGAAACATTCTTGACACCTTATCAAAGAATTAATTTTTATTTAAATTTTGAAATGGAAAAACTTAGGTTTTTTCCATTTTTTTCTCTTTTTTTGATTTTTAACTTTATTAACTAAAGGAGAAAAATGAATAAAAAAGCCAAAATCTTACTTACTAGTTTCAGCGCTCTTGGCGCAATTGCTTGTGCTAGCGTTTATCCGATATATAAAATAATATCAGATATTAAATTTTCAAAATTTAATTCAGATTCGCAGCTGGTTAATTTAGCGCCACCAAATTACAATTTAATTTCAAGTGAAAACCAAAGTAAAATTAAAAATTTATTAAGCGCTTCAACTAACTTTGATGATTTAGAAAATAAACTAAGCGCTAATATAGAACTTTTAAATGAAAATGTTAAAAAGCTTAATAACGAAAATAATTTAAAAAAATTATTTTTACTTTTATATACTAGAATTTCATCGTCACTAAATCAAGTAGAACTTTTCGATGAATTTTATGAAAATAAATATTTAAAATTTACAAATAAAATTTTGCAAGTTAAAGAAATTAACAATTTAAAATTTGATGAAATAAATAAAGAATTATTAGAGCTTAAAGCTCAAATAAAGGCTTTTATCGATATATTTATATATAACGCAAATGCTAGCATTGATGCAATTAATGAATTTGATTTACAAAAAAGTCAAACTAAAGATATTTTAAAATTAAATCTAGACAATGCTAATGGATTTTTAGCTTATTTAAATCAATTTAAAAATAAACTTGATTCATTTGCATTTAGTTCGCAAAATTTTAAAACTAGCCTTGCACTTTTAAATGAATATGTAGCTAAATTTAAAACTAATCTTCAAAACTATAATTTATACTTTTCATTTTCAGAAACTTTTTATCAAAATTACTCGCTGAATTTAAATAAAAGCGATGAAATAAATTTAGAAAATTTAAGCGCTAAAAAAGAGCTAGATAAACTGGCTAAAAATTTTAATGATTTATATCTTCAAGAAAAAACTTTTTTAAGTAGTTCTTTAATTGAAAAAAATAATATTGAAAGAAAAATTGCAGAAGTCTCTTTAAGATTTAATTATTTAATTAATTTTTATTTTGAAGTATTTAATGTTTATTCAAATGAAGAAAGTGCTTTAAAAATAAATAATCTTTTAAAAGATGCCAAAAAATATGTTGAAGACAATTTTAAATATGTTTTTAATGTTAATTCAAATAAATTTTTAATTAGTGGTTCATATGTAAATTTAATAAATAAATATTCATCTTTTATTCAGGATATTAATTTAGAGTTAAATTCATTTTTACTTTCTAAATTTTCATCTATTACAAAAAATAGCAGTGAAATTTTAAATTTAATAAATAAAGAAAATTCTTTATATTTAGAATTAAATACAAAAAATTTAAGACTAAATAATTTAAATTTAACTTTAATTTCACTAAATAATAATCCAGAAAATAATTCAGTTAGCGATGAATTTATCGATTCAATTGAAGATGTAAATATTCAAAATATTTACAAAGAAATTAATGCTATAAATATTTTAAAAACAAGCATTAAAAATCAAATTTCTAAAAATAAAACTCATTTAGATAAAGCCTTAGAAAATCTTTATTTAAATTCACTAAAGCTAGAATTTATCAATAAAACATTAACTGATAAAAATTTTGACTACATTGCTAAAAGTAAAATTTTAGAAAAGCTTTTAGATAAAAATTTATCTGATAGTGAAATTGAAAATTATTTTATTCAAGCTCAAATTTTGGCTAATAATTTTTCTGCAGATAACGATTTAATTTATTCATATTTAGATGAAATAAAAAGGCTGAGTTTAAATAATTTACAAGATCAAAGTCAACTTGAAAGTTTAAGATTTGAACTTAATACTAATAAGTTAAATAAAAACTTTGACTCTAGCAATTTAGAAAAATTAATTTTAGAAAAAGAAAAAGCAATTATTAAAAACAAAGAAGAAATTAATAATTTAAATTCTTTGATAGACTCGATAAATAATCAACTTCAGAAAAAAATAAATGAAATAAAACTTCTTAAAATTGAAAATTCAAATTTCAAAAATACAATAAATCAAAATAATTTAAATTTAAATAATTTAAGATCGCAGCTTAATCAAAATAATAGTAACATTGCTTATTGAGAGAGGCAAAATCAAGAGCTGCAAAATCAGCTTAATGAAAAAACAAATCTAATAAGAAATGCAACTGAAAAATATAATCTAGCCAAAAGTGAATTAGATAATTTCAAAAAACAAAATGCACTTTTATCTAATCAATATTCTGCTTTAAGAAATGCTGCAATTTCAATTAAAAATAAACTTAGTAAATTTAAAAAATGAATTGATGAAATTAATGATGCCATCGATTTAGCAGCTGAACCTATAAAAACAGATCCTATTAGACAATTAATTAACACTTATAGATTCAACTCGCCACTGCATTTAGAATCTGAAAATTATCAAACTAAAGCAGGCAGAATCAATAAAGCTGCTTTTACCATTAAAAATAATACAAAATGAATTCTAGATGAAACTAGTGAAATAATAAATGTAATTCTAGCTAGAGTATTAAAAAATTAATTTTTTAATAAGTCCAATTCCTCTTTAGTTAAAAATTTATATTCACCTGACTTTAGATTTTCATCTAAAGATAAATTATTCATTTTTATTCTTTTTAAATAAGTAACTTTATATCCAAAGTGAGAAAAAATAATTTTAATTTGATGAAATTTTCCTTCAAAGATAGTAATTTCACATTTGTTATTTGAAATATTATTTAATATCGATTTTTTATATTTAATTTCATCGATTAAAAGTTCTTTTTCAAGTAATTCTTTTATGTTTTTCTCTAGCGGTTTATCTAGCTCTACATAATAGGTTTTTGGAATATGTTTTTTTGGAGAAAGGAGATTATGACTTAGCTTTCCATCGTTAGTAATAATTAATAATCCTTCGGTATCGATATCTAGTCTTCCGATTGTAAAAAAGTCTTTTAGATTCATTTCTAAATCAAGAAGAAGTTCAAAAACAACTTGTTTATTTCAATCGAAATTAGCACAGATATATCCGGCAGGTTTATTCATCATGATATAAGAAAATTCTTCTCTGGCCTCGAGAAGAATTCCTTCTAAATAAATTTTATCTAGCTTAGGATCAATTGACTGTGATTTTTTAATTATTAAGTCATTAACTTTAACTAAACCTTTTGAAATTAATTTCTTAATTTCGTTTCTAGTATATAAAGTAGAATCTGCGATAAATTTTTCAATTCGTATTTTCATTTACTATTAATATACCAAATGTGCTTTATTTTCTCTATCTCATTTTAATCTAAGTGAAACTTTTCAAATAAAGCCAAGTAGAAGTGTAAATAAAATACCGCCAACTACTAATCCAAAATTAATTGCAACTACAATTGCTAAGTTATCACCTTGGTAGAAAAATGGATGAAGAATATTTAAAAATTCATAAATAACGTTATCTACTAGTTTTTGTCCATTTTGGTGATTTATTAAAACATCACTATCTGGAGATTTTTTAAGTCCAGCAAAATTATCTGCTGTATTTTGCCCGATTAAAAATGAAACCAAAGCAAAACCATAGTAAATTACCATTATTGGAATAAGTCCAAAAAATGTGCCTTTAGAAATTGTTATTCTTTTTCTATTGTAAGTAATTAAGCTAAAACCTATAATTGGATTAATAGCATGAACTAGTGTTGTTAAAAATGTTTTAAATGGGCCAATTCCACCTTTAAAAATTTGTGGAAAAATAAGTCCTCAATAAACTAAAAATGTAATTGTTATATATACAGTAATTAAATAAGCAGCTCTTTGGCTATGTCACTTTGTAGGATAAAGCGCAAATAAAATTCAAATAATTCCAAGCGCGTAATTACTCATATGAGTAAAGGTTAAAGTGTTTTTTCATAAAGTAGCTAGCACCGAAGGGGCCGCATCAGCATAAATAATTTCCTGTCTTGCTGAAGCTGATAATTTAGAAAGCGAGTTATTAAGTCCTCTCACATCTAAAACTCAGTTTGATAAAGTAACAAATAAAGCGATTAATAGAATTAAAATCCCTGCAAAAAGAGAAATTTTACGATATTTTTTTCATTGAAAAAATGGGAAATGATTAGTCATAGAATACCTTTCACAAAACGTTAAATTATTTTATCAAAACAAAATTAAAGATGTGAAAAATGTATAATTTTTTCATGCAAAAAATCATCAATATAAATCTAAGTTTATTTAAGCGAGTATTCTTGCTTAATCCAGCACTAATATTTGCCAAAAGCGCTATCGAAGCTGAATTTCAAAATTTAAATAAAGAAGAAATTTTATTAGATTCAAATTCAGATTCAGAACAAGCTTTAGCAGATGATGAAATAGATTTAGGTGATTTAACTTTATATACAGAATTTCTTGAAAGTGATGATGGTTCTACAAAACAAAAATATTTTTCACTTTCAAAAAGCGTTAGTGACAAAATGTTTAAAAAATATGTAGAGCTAGCGCAAAAATGATATTCAAAAAAATACAAATTTAAAGCCAAAGAAATTGAATATATTGGAATTAAATCTAGTTTAGAAAATAAAATAAATTCAACTAAAGAAGCTATAAAAGATGATTCAAAAAAATTAATTTTTAATCCTAGTTTTTCTTTTAGTGAAGAAGAAAAAGATTTAATATTTAATTTTAATTCAACTGCATTTGCATATGATAAAGTAAATAAAAAAATTGTTTTATTAAACTTTTCTAAAACTTCAAAATTTAAGTTTTATTTCGACTTTTTTTATGTATCTAATATCGTTAAAAAATGAAATTTAGACGTTAGAAATTTTTCAGTAATAATAATTGATCCTTTTACTACTATTAAAAGAAATTTTAAACAAAAAGAATTATTATTCTACGAAGCTTTTGGAGCGGCATTTACTAAAACCGCTACTATTTCAAAAAATAAAAACTTTTCAGTTAATAATAAAGAATTTAATTATGCACTAAAACTAACTGGTGATGAGATTTATTTTTACGAATCAAATTATAAAGATCCAAATCCTAGATATAGTTTTTTTAATGCGGTTAATTTATATAAAAGTTTATATACAAATTCATATCAAATAGAAACTCAAAATTTTAGCGAATTTGAAAATTATGATAATTATTTAGAAATTTTAAATTCGCCTAAATTAAAATTAAAAAAATTAATTGATACTGAAAAACAAAATACAAAAAAACCGCTTTTATATAATTTTTTAGATTTTTATATTTATATTAATTTAATTAAAAAAGCTTATCTAATTTTTGGTGAAAATTTAAATTTAGATGCAGCTAGACATTTCTTTGCAAATAGCCAAAATAAATACGTTAGTCAAGCTGATAAATTTAAGCATTTAGAAACTAAAGCTCTAGAATGACTTGAGACAAAAAATAAATTTAATTCAAGAAAAAAAGATTTCTTAAATGAAAATATAGAATTGACTTTTGAATTCGATTACAATGATTCTTTTTCAAAAGAAGAAATAAGTCAATTAACTTCAATCTTTTTAAAAGAAAAATATGAAATCAGCGCGAATTTAATGCGTCTATCTAAGAAAGGTCTTAATAAATTAAGATTAAATGACGTTATAAAATCAAAAGAAATTTTTTCTAAATTTGAGAATTTTGTAAATCCAATTAGCGTAAATTTAATTAGAAATCTTCATTTAAAAGGTAAAAAAATTATCTGATATGACTATGAAGGTTTTAGTAGCATTTTACCGGTTTTAACTTTTACTAATCCGCACCAGCAACTTGTTAATCAAGTTTCTATAATTCAAACCATAAATGGAAATGAAACTTATACTAAAAACTTAGTATTTGATACTTTTGAGTTTAAATATCAAGATCTTGTTGAAATAATTGAAAATATATATTCAGATAAAAGCGATTATTATATTGTCTACAACAAAGCTTATGAAAATACCAGAAACAAAGAAATTGGTAATTTAGTTACAAAAGTTTTAGCTTCAAATTCAGAAGAATTTGATGAATTTAAATTATGATTCAACCAAAAATATTCAGATGTTAGCGAGTTTCTAAAAAAAATAGAACATATCAATTCAAATACAATAGATCTTGCAGATTTTTTCACTCATTCTAGAATTAAATTTAATAGCGAATTTTTAGAAAACCATCTTTCAGTTGATAAAAATCTTTTTAAATTCTTTAAAGTTAGCGAAAATGAAATCACTTTCTACGATAGCGCTTTAAAAGAAGAATTTTTAAAAATTGAAAAAGTATTTTTAACAGATTTAAAATACTTTTATTCAATTAAAAGAATTGAAAAATTTATCACCAAATATAAAATAGAACTTAAAAATAAAATTAAAGAATATAAAAATTTAGAAATTCAAAATGGATATATGGCTATGAATGAAGCTATAAATCGTCATTGAAAAACAACTAATAATGCTACTTGAAAAAGAATTTCACTTTATTTAAAAGAATACTGTGAAAATGACGTTAGAGCCATGATGATGCTTTATGATTTTTTAATGCTTCTGTTTTATAAAATAGATGCAAATTTAAAAAACATAGAATTCAATATCAGCCTATCAGAAAGTCAAAACGATTTTCTCTACAAATACGAAAATGATGGCTATCAAATTTACTATCAAGACAAATTAAAAAACTAGCAACGCTAGTTTTTTAAGAGCAAAATTATTTTGTCATTGAAGCAACTTCTTCAGCGAAATTACTTTGAACTTTTTCAAGACCTTCACCTACTTCGTAACGGCGAGCTGATACTAATTTAGCATTAGCATTTGCTAAGTATTTAGCAACTGTTAGAGAATCTTCCATAACAAATGGTTGTTTTTCTAAAACTACTTCACCAAGTTGTTTGTCAAGTCATCCTGAAAGAATTCTTTCTTGAATTTGAGCAGGTTTTTTATCGAAGTCTTTTGGTGCTTCAAATGCTTTTTTAATTTCTTGCATTCTATCTTCTGGAATATCGCTAACTAAAACGAATTCTGGATTCATAGCAGCAAGGTGCATTGCAACGTTTTTAGCAACTTCTGAATTGCTTCCTGTAACTTCAACTACAGCTGCAACTCTGTTGTTTGCGTGAAGATATGTTCCTAAAACATGACCTTCTTTAGCCTTTGATGCTAAAACTCTTCTTAGAGTAATTTTTTCACCGATAACTGCGGTTGCATCAGTTAGAGCTTGTTCTACAGTTTCGCTATCTGAAACTTTAACTTGAAGAGCTTCTTCTAAAGTAGATGCTCCAGCTTTAAAAACGCTTTCTGTAACGTTTTTAACAAGAGTCATGAATTTTTCATTTTGAGCCACAAAGTCAGTTTCTGAATTAACTTCAAGTAATAATGATTGTGTTAGAGTTCCATGCGCTGATACAACACCTTCAGACGCTAATCTTCCTGATTTTTTAGCAGCTTTAACGATTCCGTTTTCTTTTAATCATTTAATTGCAGCTTCAATATTGTAATCTGTAGCTTCTAAAGCTTTTTTAACATCACCAAGAGCTGAGTTAGTTCTTTGACGTAATTCTTTAATTAATTCTAGTTTGTTTTGTGACATTATTGGCTCGCTTCTTCTGTAAGTTTTTCTTTTGTAGAAGCAGCTTTAACTTCAGATGCTTCTTCAGATTTTTTTAGTTCATGAGGATTTGATAAAACGATTTTATCATCAGGCTGGTAAGCATACATTTGCTTTTTACCTTGTGTTTTAGCAATCGCATCAGCTAAGATGTTAACAATTAAGTTAATTGATTTAGATGAATCATCGTTTGCTGGAATTCCAAAATCAATAACTGTTGGATCTACGTTAGTATCAACGATTCCAATAATTTTAATTTTTTTCTTCTTAGCTTCTTGAATAGCAATTTTATCTTCTACTAAATCGGTTACGATCATAACTTGTGGAAGTCTTCTCATGTTTTTAATTCCATCTAAGTTTTGGTGTAACTTATCTAATTGTTTTTGTAATAAAAGAGCTTCTTTTTTGGTGTAACCTTTGAAACCTTGTTCAGCTTTTTTATCAAGCTCGTTCATTTTTTGAACACGCTTCATAATAACTGAGTTATTGGTTAATGTACCACCAAGTCATCTTTCTGAAACGTAAAGTGAATTTGTTCTTTCAGCAGCTTCTTTAACAGTTTTTTTAGCTTGTCTTTTGGTTCCAACAAAAATAAATGAAACACCTTTAGCTGCTAATTTTTCAACAAGACTATATGCAAATTCAAGATATTTTTGAGTTTTAACAATATCAATAATATGTGCATTTTTATTTAGTCTTTTAGGAACAATAAATTCCTTCATTTTAGGATGTCACATTTGTTTTTTGTGACCAAAGTAAGCTCCGGCTTCTAGAAGTTTATCTCTAGAAACAATAGGAGTTTGTGATTGAGTTTGTTTTTTTTCAACTGTAGCTTCAGGTGAAGAAACTACTTCTTCTTTTTTTGTATTCAAAATGTTTTCCTTTTAGTTTGTTTGATTGATTTTTTCTTTCTAGGCACCTAGCACTACGAATAGCACACCCAAGTGAATCCAGAAAAAATATTTATTATTTAGTTTAAATTGAATTTACTTATATATTTATATATAAAGCAAATAAATTTAGTTTAAATTATATTAAATTTTTCACAAAAAATTATCACTAAATTAATTTTAATAATAAGGAGTAAAATTTAAGTGCTTAATTTTTTTAATTTAAGCTGTAATTAGAGAGTATGTCTATTAAAAATAATTCAAAAACAAAGCTAAAAATTTTTATTAAAAGAAACTTTGATGAAATTTTTTATTTATCTGCTTTATTTTTAGTAAGCACTATTTTGCTAATTACTATAGTTTTTAATTATTCATCAATAATTTTTGGGTATTTACTATCAGGCCTAATGATTTATTTATGAAATAAATACAATAAGTTATTTTATGACGTATTTTTTCAAAAAGTAAATTTTAAATATAGCAAATGAGTAAAAATAATGATTTTTTTATTTCTAAAAAAAGCTCTTGTTTTTATAACTCTAGGAGCGCTAATTTACTTTATCGTAACAATTGATGTAAATGCTGCAATTAATAGTGAAATTTCTGGAAATAAAGTTATAAAATTTATGCATCCAATTAATATATTCGCTTTTATTGTTGGAATAATTATAAATATGATTATTTATTTTTTAGCGCTTCATTTACATGCTAAAAAAAATAGCAAATAAGAAAGAAAAAACATGCAAGAAAAAAATCAAAATGTGATTTTATCAAATCTATGACAATGAGATCAATCACAGATTATCTCTTTGATTTTAACTGTGATTATTATTCTAGTTGTTTCTTTGATTGTCTTTGCTAAAGTAACCAAAGTTAAGCCAAATCAGGCGCCAACGGGAGTAGCTCTTGTTGCCGAAATGTATGTGACAATGGTTGATGATAATTCATATAATGGAACCAGCGGAAATTTTGCTAAAGCTAGGCCTTATTTATTTACATTAATTACATTTTTAACAGTTGGTAACATGATGTCATTTTTTGGACTAGATCCGATTGCAACTTCATATTCAGTGCCGCTAACGCTAGCGATTGCAACTTGAATTGGAATTTTTACAGTTGGAATAATGTATAAAAAATGAAGTTATTTAAAAGAGTTTGTTAACCCACTTGATTTCGTTGGGAAAATTCCGCCAGTTATATCTCTTGGATTTCGTATGTATGGAAATATAACCGGTGGAGGAACTGTTGTGGTTTTAATGTATTTAATCTTTGGGTATTTATGAACACTAGTTTTTAAAAATAGCGAATGATTTTTCTTTGGATCGCTAATAACGCCACTATTTCACTTTTATTTTGACGTATTTGATAGCCTCTTGCAAGGATATGTCTTCTTGACGCTAACTATGGTTTATTGACTTAATGAATCAGGTTTAGATGATGTATCAACTTCACAAGAAGAAAAACAAAAATTAACCTTTAAAGAAAAAATGGCAAAAATGCTTACCTTTTCTAAAAAGGAAAAAGCCTCTCAGGCAATATACTAATATTAAATTAGGAGAATTATGAACCAATTACAAAATTTAGCAGAAGCTCTAAGTGCTTCATCACCAGTTTCAGGAACAGTTCAAACTGTTGTTGATGGTAACACTACCACAACTACTACTACAAATACCGGGCTAGGAGTAGTAGCAGTTGGTGCTGGACTTGCAATGATAGGAGCTATCGGTTCAGGTCTTGGCCAAGGATATGCTGCTGGTAAAACAGTAGAAGCTGTTGGAAGAAATCCTGAAATGATTTCTAAAATTCGTGCAACATTTATTATCGGGGCTGGAATTGCAGAAACTGCTTCAATTTATTCATTTATAGTTGCTTTACTACTTATATTTGTTGGAAAATAATGTCAAGCTCTGTTCAAGTATTAAGCGAAACAATTGAAATCGGAAAAGTAGTAACTGCATCCGATGAAATTGCAAAACGTTTTAATAATTTATTCCCCAGCATTCCAATGATGCTGGCAACTTTTATTGCTTTCGTAATTGTTTTTCTGCTTTTATTTTTCTTTTTATATAAGCCAGTTAAAAAAATGATTCACAAGCGTCAAGAATTCATCCAAAGTCAAATCGATGATAGCATTAAAGCTAAAGAAGACTCTTTAGCAAAACTATCTCAAGCGCAAGCGGAATTAATTGAGTCACACAAGCAATCAGTTAATATCGTTAATAACGCTAAAAGCAAAGCTCAAGAAATTTTAGCTAGTTATAAAAATAAAGCTATCTCCGATGCTAATCGCTTGATTGAAGAAACTCAAATTGACTTAAATGAACGTAAAAAAGAATTTGATAAAAACTCAAGAATATTAATTGCAGAAACTGCAACTGAAATTGCTCAAAGAATTCTAAAAAGAGAAATCTCAAAATCAACTCAAGATGAAATCATTAAAGATTTCCTTGAAGATAAAACTCCAATTGAAGATATCTAATGTATGTTAAAGTAAATCCTAGTTCTTATTCTGTTGCTATTTATGAAATTGCCAAAGAAAGCAACAAAATAAAAACTTTCCATGAGCAATTTAGTTTTGTTAAAAAAGTAATTGAAAAAAATCCACAATTAATTACTTTTTTAAAAAACGATGAAATAGCGCTAGAAAAACGCTTTGAATTAATTGATGAAATCTTTGGCGGCCTTGAAGTTGATGTTAAAAATTCTATTAAAGTTGCCTTAGTTAGAAACATGATTTTCGTGCTAAGAAAAATAATTGTTGACTTTTTAAAAATCACCAATTATGAACTTGGAATTAAATTTGCAAAAGTAATAACTGCCTATCCATTAAGCGCCAGTGAGCTAGAAAAAATTCAAAAAAAATTAAATGAAAAAACTAAAAAAATAGTTGAAATATCAACCGAAGTAGATGAAAAATTATTAAGTGGATATAAAATAATTTTTTCAAATCAACTTTATGAGAGAAACTATAATAACGATCTACAAAAAATTAAGAAAATGATAATCAAAGGTAAAGAAGATGAAAAATAATTTCGATGATATATCAGCAATTATAAAAGATAGAATTAAAAATTTCGATCAAAAAATTGATCGTTCTGAAGTTGGAAAAGTTATATCAATCGGAGACGGTATAGCTTTAGTTTCTGGACTTGATAAAGTTGAAAACTCAGAAGTTGTTATTTTTGATAATGATGTTTATGGACTTGCGCTAAATCTAGAAGAAGAAGTCGTTGGGGTGGCTCTTTTTGGTAATTCAAATTTAATTTCAGAAGGCGATAGCGTTAGAAGATCTGGTCAAGTTATTTCAGTTCCAGTAGGTGAGGCTATGCTTTCTCGTGTAGTGGACTCTTTAGGAAAACCAATCGATGGTAAAGGGCCAATTAAAAGCTCTAAAATGGCTAAGATTTTTAAGCTAGCTCCTGGTGTTATGACCCGGAAAGAAGTTAACCAGCCACTAGAGACTGGAATTATTGCAATTGATTCAATGATTCCTGTTGGAAAAGGCCAAAGAGAGCTAATTATAGGAGACCGTCAAACCGGGAAAACCGCAATTGCAATCGATACTATAATTAACCAAAAAGGTAAAAACGTATATTGCGTTTACGTTGCAATTGGGCAAAAAAATTCAACAGTAGCACAAATCGTCCAAAAGCTTAATGACACCGGTTCAATGGACTATACTACCGTGGTTGTTGCCGGAGCTAGCGAAAGCGCTCCTCAGCAATATATCGCTCCTTATACCGGAGTTACTATCGCTGAAGAATTTATGAGCCAAGGTAAAGATGTTTTAGTAATCTATGATGATTTATCAAAACATGCCATAGCTTATAGAACTCTTTCACTTTTATTAAGAAGACCACCAGGAAGAGAAGCTTATCCAGGGGATGTATTTTATCTGCACTCACAACTTCTTGAGCGTGCTGCTAGATTAAATAAAAAATATGGCGGAGGATCTATAACAGCTTTTCCTATTATAGAAACTCAGCAAGGCGATATTTCAGCTTATATTCCAACCAATGTTATATCTATAACAGACGGTCAAATTTTTACTAAAGAAAGTTTATTTAACTCAGGACAGCGTCCTGCAGTTGATGTTGGATTTAGCGTTTCACGGGTAGGATCAGCAGCGCAAACCAAAGCTATGAAATCAGTAGTAGGTTCTCTAAAACTAGAACTAGCGCAATATAATGAAATGCTAGCTTTTGCGCAATTTGGATCAGATCTTGACGAAAACACAAAAGCAATATTAGAGCACGGTGCTAAAGTTTATGAGCTAATCAAACAAGATCAATATAGTCCAATTTCACAAGCTGATCAAGCCGTTATTTTAATCGGTGTAAAAGAGAGAATTATTAACATAGTTCCTAAAGAGTGAATCAGCGAATATAGAAATCAAGTTATTAAATACCTTCAAAAAGATCCTGATGGAAAAGTAATTGAAAGCAATATCATCAACGAAGGAATTATTTCAAAAGAAAACTATGCAAAACTTGAGCAAGCCTTAGTTAAAATTTGTAAGTCAATTGTATCTTCAATTCCTAACTATGATGCTTCAATGCATAAAAGTCTTCCTGAAAAATATTTAGAAACTAAAGAAGTGGCTAATGTCTAATTTAATAAATATTAAAAATAGAATCAACGTAGTTACTAATACTAGAAAAATAACTAATGCTATGCAGTTGGTTTCTACTTCAAAGCTTCATCGAATTATTAATTTAACTAAAAATATTAAAACTTATCAAAACTTAGTAGAAACTACTTTTGATAACATTGTTTCTAAAATAACTCAAGAAGAATTAAATGAAATTTTTCCGCCAAAACAAGAAACCGACGCTACTTTATATATCATAGTAACTAGCGATATTGGTCTTTGCGGATCATATAATTCAAATGTAATTAATGAGTTAAAAAAAGTAATTAAGCCTAGCGATTTAGTTATAACTTTAGGAACTAAAGGTTTAAATTGAATTAGGGTTTCTAAATTCAAAGATCAGCTTTATAAATCTTATGTGAATTTAGAAGACAAGCTCGATTATTCAATAGCAACCGAAATTGGGAATTTAAACTTTGAGCTTTTTGCTAAAAATAAGATATCAAGTTGCAAAATTATTTATACTAAATTTGTAAATAATTTAATCCAAGAAGTTAGCGTTAAGCAGCTTTTCCCATATGATTCTTCGCATCTTGAAATTAAAAAAGAAAGCGAACAAATGGAAGGTGATATCGAATTTGAGCCTTCCGCAGAAATTATTCTTCAAAGAGCCTTTCCACTTTACGTTTCATCGATGATCTACGTTTTAGTTAGCCTTTCTAAAGTATCTGAGCTAGCTAGCCGTAGAGTTGCTATGGAAAGCGCAACCGATAACGCCGATGAAATAATTAATGATTTAAATCTTGAATATAACTCAAAACGTCAAAGCGTTATAACTCAAGAAATAACCGAAATTGTAGCTGGAGCACAAGCAACTAATTAGGAGATATATGCCAGAAAAAAATAAAGGAAAAATTATTCAAATTTTAGGACCGGTAGTTGACGTTAGATTCACTACTGGAAAACTTCCAAAATTATTAAATGCCTTGCGCGTTGAACTTCCAACTAAGGAAGTATTTACCTTTGAAGTTGCTCAGCATATAGGTGATGATACCGTTAGATGTATTTCAATGGTTTCAACTAATGGTTTAAGAAGAGGGCTAACCGTAGAAGACACCGGTAAAGCCATTATGGTGCCGGTTGGAAAACAAGTTCTTGGAAGAATGTTTGATGTTTTAGGAAATCCAATTGATGAGCTTCCTTTAGAAGAAGGCGGAGAAAAATCAAGTATCCACGGACCTATTCCAACATACGAACAACAAAAAACCACTAGCGAAATTTTAGAAACTGGAATTAAAGTTATTGATCTTTTAATTCCATATGCTAAAGGTGGAAAAATCGGGCTCTTCGGTGGAGCTGGAGTTGGTAAAACTGTTCTTGTGCAAGAGCTAATTAATAACATTGCAACTCAGCACAATGGACTTTCGGTATTTACCGGAGTTGGTGAAAGAACTCGTGAAGGTAATGATTTATACTACGAAATGAAAGCCGCTGGCGTATTAGATAAAACCGCGCTGGTTTTTGGTCAAATGAACGAGCCTCCCGGAGCTAGAATGCGTGTAGCGCTAACCGGGCTTACCATGGCTGAATATTTCAGAGATAAACAAAACCAAGATGTTTTACTTTTTATTGATAACATCTTTAGATTTACCCAAGCCGGTTCTGAGGTTTCAGCTCTTCTTGGAAGAATTCCATCAGCTGTAGGTTACCAACCTACCTTAGCAACCGAAATGGGTGCGTTGCAAGAAAGAATTACCTCAACTAGAAGTGGATCTATTACTTCAGTTCAAGCCGTTTACGTTCCTGCTGATGATTTAACCGATCCAGCGCCTGCTACTACATTTTCACATTTAGATGCAAAAACTGTTTTGGATAGAAACGTAGCTGCGCTTGGAATTTATCCAGCGATTGATCCGCTTGAATCTTCTTCTAGACTTCTTGATCCATTAGTTGTTGGTCAAGAGCACTATAAAGTGGCTCAAGACGTAATTAATATTCTTCAAAGATTTAAAGAATTGCAAGATATTATTGCAATTCTTGGAATGGGTGAGCTATCCGAAGAAGATAAGAAAATAGTAGCTAGAGCTAGAAAAATTAGAAACTTTTTATCTCAACCATTTACTGTTGCAGAAAAATTTAGCGGCATTAAAGGTTCTTACGTTAAATTAAGCGATACCATTAGAAGTTTTAAAGAAATTTTAAATGGTAATTTAGATGACTATCCTGAAGATATCTTTAGATATGCAGGAAGCATTGACGATGTTATTGCTAGATATAAAAAATAATGGCAAAACTCAAACTTACAATTACAACACCTAGCGCTATTTTTTATGATGATTTAGTTGATATAGTAACTTTAAGAGTTAATTTAGGTTATAAAGGTTTCCTGCCAAATGCTAGTGAATTCTTTAGCAACATAGAACCAGGAACCTTAACAATTAACTACGAAAATTCTAGCGATATGATTAAGTGTCACATTGGATCTGGTTTAATTTATTCAAACAAAGAGGCGGTAAATATCATCACCGATGATATTGTAAAAATTGAGGATATTAATCTTGATGCATTAAACAAACAAAAAGAAATGTTAGAAAATAGGCTTAAAGAAAATTTAACAGAGTCGCTACTTAAACAAGTAAAAGAAAAGCTTGAAAATATCAATTCTAGAATCAAATCTTACAATGAATTTAAAAAGTAAAAATTAACATTTTTGTTATTTTTTCTTAATTTAATATATGAAACATTACATAATTTTAATCAACGGTAAAAGACGAAGCGGGAAAGGAATTTTATCTTCAGCTTTAAAAGATCAAATTCAAAAATTTAGCTCAAATGTCTATATTTTTTCATTTGCAGAAAGTATTCGCAAAGCCGCCGAAGATATTATCCAAAAGCTAAATTGAGAAAAAGAACCTAAAGAAACCACAAGGCCGCTTTTGATTGCCATCGGAGACGTTGGAAGAAAAATTGATTCAGATTTTTGATCAATTAAACTTTTTGAACAAATTCAAGAAAAAATAAACCTAGCCGAACAAAATAATCAGGATTCATATTATATAATCGACGATTTAAGAATTACTAATGAATTAAATTTCTTTAAGAAAAATGAAATTTTATTCAATCAAGAAAATTCTAGTAGCGAGCTAAATGTGATTTCAATTCGGATTCAAAAGTATCTTGATGCAAGTAACTTTATTCATGGAACCGATGACAATATCACCGAAACTAGCTTTGATGACGTGGTTTATTCATCGTTCGATTATATAATTGAAGGTAATGTAATTGTCCAAAAAGAAGGACTCGCTGAATTTGATCAAGTCAAAATTCAGGCTAAAAAAATAATTGAAAAATTTTTATAAAATTTTATTGATAGTTAATAAATATAAAAAAAGTAATTTATTATGCTATAATTTTTCAAATTTTTGAAAAGGAATTAAAAAACATGAAAAAATTTGAATTTTTACTACTAGGTAGCGCTACTTTACCATTAATGGCTGTAGCTGCTGCATGCGGTGCACAACAAGAAAAAGTAGAAGAACCAGATTTCGTTCATGAAACTTTAACTGATGCAGAAAAAACTGCATTCCAATCTGCTGCTGGTTCAAACCTAAGAACCATGGGTAGAATGAGACTTGTTGTTAGAGCGGCTCTAGTAAACAACGATAAAACATTAGTAAGTCGTTTCACAACACTTGCTGGTGAAGATGCAACTAAAAAAGCTGCTGTTGAAACATTCAAAACAGAATGAACGGGTAAATGAGGTGCATTATTTGGAACACTAAGCGATGGAGATAAAAATGTCTTCTCAGGTGAAAACAAATATGCAAACGGTACTGCAACACTTGCTGAATATCAAGCTTTAAAAACAGCATTTACTGAAAAAGCTAAAGATCTTTTAGCTAGCGTAGCTAAAGTTATTAAAGTACTTGGTTTAGGTGATTTATCAGATGACTATAAAACATATCTAGATTCAGCTAATGTTTCAGCTTTACAAACAAGATTTAACTACACTGGAGCTCTTGTTCCTGATAGCTCAACACTTAACGATTTTGAAAGATTCTTAGAATCAATCGTTGGTGAAGATACAAGTAAAGATCAAAGCAACCCAACTCCTACAGGAAACATGGTTACTGTATTATCAGGACTAGAAGACAACGCTGTTTTCTCAAAAACTGTAATGTCACTTGTTGCTTTATTAACAGATAGAATGCTTCGTTTAGTTGAAGGAGCTGAAGCTGCTAAAGTTTTAGTTTCAACAGGAACAGCTACTGCTGAAGCTGCAAAAGAAACATACTTAGCACTTAGAAAATACGACAAATGACCTGCATCTACTTTAAAAACTAGAGGTGCTGCTCTTTCAACACCTGTACAAGCATTAGGACCAGTTCTTAAAAACGTTGAAACAGTACTTTCACCATTATTTGCAGAAGATGGAAAAGGCAAATCATTAGTTGATACTTTAAAAGCTAAAGAATCAAAAACAGATAAAGAAACAATGCTTCTTTCAAGACTTGAATCATTAGCTAACTTAGCTAAAGCAAATTCAGAACTTGAAAAATTATCATCATTAGTTTACAAAGATGGTGTAGCTTTAGATTATGAAGCTGCTGTTCTTAAATCAGTTAAAACATATGCAGACTTTTATGCAAAAGTTGGATTAAGCTGACAATGAGCACTTAACGTATTATTATGAGCAAACCCTGCTAAAGATCTTGTAACATACTTTACAGCATCAGGACTAGCTGATAAATTTGCAGATAAAAAAGCTGATGTAGAAGCAGTTGTAGCAGAAGTAACTAAATTAAATGTTGCTGCAACACTTGCTAACTTTGATAAATTCAAAGCTGCTGGTGATACTTTAAACTTAGGATTATTCAACCAAAAAGCAAGAGCATTAACATCACACTTACAAGCAATGCTTGCAGCAACTAAAAAATAGTTGTTAAAATCAAAAAACTAGCTTAAAGCTAGTTTTTGTTTGCCAAAATAAGCACAAAAAAACTAAGCCAAATTAATGCTTAGTTTTCTTTTTTTCTCTAGATGGTGCAGCTTGAACATTCAAAACTTTGACCATCTTTTTCTCAGTCGATGTGTTCTGAATCTTCTAAAACTTCCTGGCGAATTCTAACGTAGTATATCGATGAACATTTGGCTTTAAAAGCTCTAATGTAGGCTTTGTTTAAATCACGAGTTGTAGCTTTATCGTTCATAAATAAGGTTAGCGATATTGCTTGGTCAACGTGTTTTTGTGCCTGAGCTACGATATCAATAATTGGATTAGGCCCAAGCTCGTAGGCTCCATCTTTATAGTATTTGTAATTATTTTCATCAAGCTTATAAGCTAGCGAATATACTCTTCCAAGTTTTCCTTCCTTTCTAACTTCAACAGGAGATACCACTGGTTGAAGCGAAGGAGTACATGATGAAAGATAAGAAATTGAACCAGTAGGAGCTACCGCTAAAACATGAGAGTTAGCTAGTCCATATTTTTTAATGCTTTCAACTAATTCACTTCAGTCACTTTGAGTTGGCAGTGTTACGTTATGTTTTTTAAATAATTCAATTACTTTAGGAAGTTTAGCTGTATATAAATCACTTTCGCATTTGGTGTATTTATCAAAATATTCACCAGTTGCATATTTTGATGATTTAAAGTTTTTATAAGTTTCATTTCTTTCTTTAGCTAAAAGATTAGAAGCTTTATAAGCGTGATACGCCAGTGCATAGAAAAATAAATTAGTAAACTCTAGCGCTTCAGGAGAATCATAATAAACTTCATTAACTGCAAAAAATCCATGTAAATTCATCGCTCCAAGTCCTAGGGCTCTGTTGTTTCTATTTCCATGGTTAATTGAAGGCGCGCAAGATAAATCACAACCTCTAGAAACGTGATCTAAAGACTTAATAGCGTAAAACACTGACTTACCAAAATCGCTTCCGGCATTCATTAATTTATCAACATTCATTGAGCCTAAATTACATGAAATATCTTCACCTAATTTTTTAACAGTTAAATCAGTATCGTATTCAGTAAGGCTAGAAGACTGCACAATTTCAGAACATAAATTCGACATAACAATTCTTCCGGCATTTGGATTTCTATCGTTAACGGTATCGTCAAAAAGTAAGTATGGATATCCAGATTCAAAGTGAAGCTCTGCTACTGTTTGGAAGAATTTTCTAGCTTTAACAAAAGTTTTTCTAATTTTAGGATTGTTAAGCATGTTGTAGTATTCTTTAGTTACTTTAATATCAGAAAATGGAACGCCATAAACCTTTTCAACATCATATGGTGAAAATAGCGCCATATCTTCATTATTTTTAGCGAGTTCAAAAGTAATGTTAGGAACCACAACTCCTAGCGAAAGTGATTTAATTCTAATTTTTTCATCAGCATTTTCTCTTTTAGAATCTAAAAAAGTCATAATGTCAGGATGGTGAGCGTGAAGATACACAGCTCCTGCACCTTGTCTTTGACCAAGTTGGTTAGCATATGAAAAGCTATCTTCTAGAATTTTCATAACCGGAATAACTCCGGTAGCTTGCCCTTGAATTTGCTTAATAGGAGCACCGAATTCTCTAAGGTTAGTTAGGCTAAGCGCTACTCCTCCACCTCTTTTTGAAAGCTGTAGCGAAGTGGTAACCGCTCTTGCAATAGATTCCATGTTATCTTCAACTCTTAAAAGATAACAAGATACATATTCTCCTCTTTGTTTTTTTCCAGCGTTTAAAAAAGTAGGAGTAGCTGGTTGAAATCTTCCTGAAAGAATTTCAACTAAAATGTTTTTAACACTTTCAAAATCTTTTCCACCTAAAAATAGCGCATTCATTAATGCTCTTTCAGAATAGGTTTCTAAAAATTTTGATCCATCAAAGCTTTTAAGGCAATATGAATTGAAAAATTTAACAACACCCATAAAAGATGGAAATCTATGATTATATTTTTCAATTAATTGATATAGCTCTTCGAGTTGAGCTTTTGTTACGTTATTAACTACTTCTTTTTCGTAGTATTGATTTTCTACAAGATACTGCATTCTTTGGTGAATGTTTTCTCATTGCATCATTTTTGGAAGAATTTCAACTCTCATGTAAGCGCCTATTGCTTTTTGATCGTTATCGTGAGAGTCTTTTCCTTCACTTAGTTTGCTCATTGCGTTGTATGCTAAGTATTCGTTAGCAGCTTTGAATTGGTTAGTGTTGTCTTTCATTTTGATTTCCTGAATATTATTTTTTATTTATTGTTTCAAAGTTGATTTATTTTTTGATGAACAACTTCTTCATCATGTTTGGTTCCTAAAAGCTCAAAAACATGAAGCAGTGGAACTTTAAGCTTGGCCTGTAATACGTTTCCAGCTAGGCCATAGGTATCACCAAAGTTGGTATTTCCGCTGGCGACTATCGCCATGCAATGATCACGATTTTTTTTGTTATTTAAAAACTTAATAACTTGTTTTGGAACGCTTCCTTTGACCTCACCAAATCCACCTGAATAGGTAGGACAAAAAAGCACATAATCTTGAGATATTTCAAGACTTGCGTTTAAATCGATTGGAATTCTTGAAGAGTTTATTTTTAATTTATCGACAAATTTTTTAGTATTGCCAGTTTCGGAACTAAAATAAACTATATGTTTTTCGCCTCTAGGCTTTTTTAGTTCGATTAAAACTTCTTGAGGTTTCATTAAAACTCCCAGTCTTCGTCTTGAGTTTCTTCGCTAACTCCCATTACATATGAACTACCATTACCTGAGAAAAAATCGTGATTTTCATCAGCTCTAGCTGATAGTTGCGCAAAAACTTCTGGTGAAATTTTTGTCTCTTCTGGGGTAAATGGCGATTCATAACCACAGTTTTGTAAAAATTTTCCAGCGTTGTATAAACTAAAGGCTATAGCTTCATCAGCTAGCCCAAAACCATCGTAGAGTTCTCTTAAAAAATCCTTTTCCAACTCGATTAATTCATACATGATTTTAAAAGTAAATTCTTTATATTCGGCTTGCTTTTCTTTAGGAAGCTTTTCAACCTTTTGACGGTATTTATATCCTGAATAATAATTGTGCAGAACTTTATCTCTTAAAATTAGCCTGATAATATCGCTGGTATTTGGAAGCTTACCTCTAGCGGATAGATAAAATGGTAAATAAAATCCGCCGTAGAGTAAAAACCCTGGCATTAAAGCTGCCGCTATTTTAGATTTTAGCGGATCTTTAGATGTATAGTAAGGAACTAAAAATTTAGCTCTAGCTTGCAGCTTTTCATTATTAATAACTCACTCGTGAGCCTTTTCAATATCATCGCTATTGCTTAGTGTTGAAAAAATAGTTCCATAACTTCTAGCGTGCACCCCTACCATAAAAGCAAAGTTGGCATAAATTACTTGTTCATGGTCAGTTAGTGAGTTTGGAATTTGAGCAATATCTCCTAAAGTAGCTTGAATGGTATCAAGTAGGGTAAGCCCGGTGAAGGTTCTAACTAAAAGTTCTTGTCATGATTTATCCATTTCATTTCATGACTTTAAATCGTTACTTACAGGAATTTTTTCAGGAAGTCAAAAATTCTGAGTAACTCTATTTCAAACTTCTAAGTCTTTAGGATCGTTTACAAAATTTCAATTAACCGATCTCATAACTCCTTGCAGATTATTTTTTACATAATCAAGCGGACTTAGTGATTGATTGTAGTATTTGTTATTACTGATCATAGTAGAATTCTCCTGTTTTTTAGATGATTTTGGGAAAAATTTGTATAAAAAAATGCCCCAAAAATTTTGAAAAAATAGAGGTGACAAAATGTTGATTTTTTGCACCCGTTTGTTAAGTATTATAAAACATAAAACTTAAAGCACAAAGTAAAAAATTAAACTTTTTTCAAAATTAGTCTAATTTAAAAATTTTTTTAATTTTTTTCAATTTTTTTAAATTTAAATTTGAAACTTTTCATAAAAAATTGTTAAATTAAAAAATTTTGGCTATTTTTTTAATACAATTAAAAGAAACAGGAAATTTTTTATGAAGCAGTATTTACATCTTTTAGAGCATATAAAAACTAGTGGAACTTTTAAAAAAGATCGAACCAATACCGGTACTATTTCGCTTTTTGGACTTCAAGCTAGATATAATCTAAAAGAAGGCTTTCCGTTGCTAACTACCAAGAAAATGGCCTGAAAGGCAATTTGCCATGAACTTTTATGATTTTTAAAAGGTGATACCAACATCAAATATTTAGTTGATAACAACGTAAATATTTGAAATGAATGGCCTTACGAAATTTTTAAAAAATCTAATGACTATCAAGGCGAATCGTTAAAAGAATTTGCGCAAAAAATCAAAGAAGATAGCTCTTTTGCGCAAAAATATGGTGAGCTAGGCCCTGTATATGGAAAACAATGAAGAGATTTTTTTGGTGTTGATCAAATTTCGCAAGTAATTAACGACATTAAAAATAATCCAACATCAAGAAGGCTAATTGTTAGCGCTTGAAATGTAGCCCAAATTGACAAAATGGCCCTGCCTCCTTGTCATGCTTTTTTCCAATTTTACGTTAATGATAATAATGAACTTTCGCTTCATTTATACCAAAGAAGCGGTGATATGTTTTTAGGAGTTCCTTTTAACATTGCATCATATTCGCTGCTTCTTTCAATGGTTGCGCAAGTTACTAATTTAAAGGTAGGCGAATTTATTCACACCATAGGAGATGCGCATATTTATTCTAATCACATTGACCAAGTAAATGCGCAACTAGAGCGCGCTCCTTATAAACTTCCAAAATTAATTCTTAATAAAAATATTAAAAATATTTTCGATTTTACATTCGAAGATATTGAGCTTGAAAATTATATTTCACATGAAACTATTAAAGCAAAGGTGGCTGTTTAATGATAAAACTAATAGTAGCTTTAGATCCTAATAATTTAATCGGTAAAGGTGATCAAATGCCTTGAAAGATTGCCGAAGAATTCAAACACTTTAAAACTACAACTTTAACTCATTCACTACTATTTGGGAGGAATACCTTTTTAGGGCTTCCTGCCAAACTTGAAAATCGAACTATTTACGTGCTTTCTAAAGAAAGAGTTCCAAGAGCTGACTATACGCTAAAAACTGAGCAAGAACTTTTTTCTTTATTTGCTCAGTTTAAAAACGATGACTTTAATACGCTTTTTATTGCCGGTGGAAAAACCATCTACGAAAAATACTATAAATTTGCAGATGAATTAATAATTTCTAGAGTCAAAAAAGCCTATGAAGGCGATGTGTATTTAAATTTAGATTTAAGTCACTATAGTTTAACTAAAGTAGTTGACTATAGTGAATTCGCGGTAGAGTATTACACTAAAAAATAATGAAAAAAAATAGTAAATTAAATAAAGCCATCTCTTGAGATGATTATTTTATGGGCCTAGCTAAACTTTCAGCTTTAAGAAGCAAAGATCCTTCTACTCAAGTTGGAGCTTGTATTGTTAATAGGCAAAATCATATCATCGGAATGGGCTATAATGGAATGCCTAATGGTGAAGATGAGCTTTTTCCATGAGAATCAAATTCCAGCGATGAAAAAGATAATAAATATCCATATGTAATGCATGCAGAAGTTAATGCAATTTTAAATACTAGCGTGATGCTGCAAAACTCTAACGCTACAATTTATACTTCACTATTTCCTTGTTCAAATTGCGCGAAAATTATTGTGCAAAGCCAAATCAAAGAACTAGTTTACGAAGACGATAAATATCACGATACCAAAGATGCTGAGATTTCTAGATACATTCTAGAAACTGGTAAAGTTAAAGTTAGAAAACATAAAACCAGCGTGGAATTTACGCTTAATTTTCCAAAAAATGATTTTTAAATTCATTTTTTTATTTTATTATTAGGAAATAAAAATGGCCCAAAGAAAAATTTATAACAAACAAGATTACACTGTCGATTTGGAAAATAAAATCGTAGTTTTAAGTGATAGCTATTATGAGAAATTAAGCAATTTTTCAAATAAATGAACCTCTTTTAAAAAAATAGGAGGTTCTAGTATAGGTGATGTTTTAGAAGTTGATTCATTTAAATCATCTTTTAGCGCGTATTGTCATATTGCAAGGCTAAAAATGCCTATTCTGCAAACTAAATATATCGATGCCGGGGTTGCGCTAGAACCTAAAATTTTTGAATTTTTTAAAAACTTAGTTCATAAAAAAAATCCAGAGCTAGAAGTTAATCACTATGACGCTGCTGAATATAACTATGATTATTTTTCAGGAATAGATGTAATTGGCGGAGTTCCCGATGGTGCTATTAATAATTTAAAAATGATTTTGGAAATTAAAACCGCTAATGCTAAAAAAAGAAGCGAATGAGATAAAGAAATTCCAAAAGCGTATTTAAAACAAGCACAGCTTTACGCGCATTTAATGGGTTATACTCGGATTAAGTTTTTAACTTTATTTTTAAACGATAGTGATTATTTAAATCCAGAAAATGCAGAAATTAGCAATAGCACTTTTAAGGTTTATGACGCTAGTGCGCTCAACAAATCCGAAATAGTAGAAAATATCGATTTTGTTAAAAACTGATACAACCAATATACCAATACTAAAGTAAGCCCGCAGTTTAAGCCATTAATAGATAAAGATCAAATCGATTACCTGCTTTGCGAAAATCGTGAGCAGTGAAAAGAACTATTTAACCGCTGAAAAGCGCAAAAAAAAGTCGATGAGAACATCGACTTTGAAAGTGTTTAATAATTAAACAAGTTTATTATCTAACATAACTTTTTCAACGGCTTCTAAAGCTTGAGCTTCATCATCACCACTGAATTCTAAGGTAATATGATCGTTGGTTCTAACACCTAGAGCCATAACGTTCATAATTGATTTTAAATTAGCTTTTTTACCATTAAAATGTAGTGAAGCTTCAGATTTAAATCTATTTGCTGTTGAAACAATTAATGTTGCTGGTCTTGCATGTAATCCAATAGGATCAGTAATTTTAAATTCTTTTGTTACCATTTATTTCCTTTGCTATTTAGCGTTTAATAATTATATCATAGTTTGTTTTAAAGCTCTTAAATTAGGGGCTTTATTCAATTTAAAACAAATGTTTTTATTGGATTTGTTTTCTTTAAATATTCCTGTGAATCAAGCAGTCTTGATTTAGATTTATATTGCTCAAAGAGATTTTCGATGAATTTAGTATCTAGCCCTGAAAATATTTCCATGGTTTCAAATTGCATATGCATGCTACGAATATCTCAGTTATTACTTCCACTTCATGCGTATTTATGATCTATTAGCCCCATTTTGGTATGCACAAAATGATCTGAATAAATATAAATTTTTAGCCCGTATTCTTTTAGTTTGAAAAGCTCGTTAAGACTAACTTCGTATGGAATTTTTTTATCGGGCAATCCTGGAATATAAATTTCAACATCAATTCCAGATTTTAGTGTCAATACTATTTGGTTAAATAAAGTTTTTGTAACTGAAAAATATGGAGTTGCAATTTTAATATTATATTTAGCCATTTGCATTAGCTTTGTTCAATAAATTTCACTTTTAGATTCTGGCGAAAATGGATTTTCAGAACAAAACAGCGCTAAATTTTTATATTTTTTTTCAGAATCATCTTTAAATAAAAATTCTTTAATATCGATATCGGTATTTGAGCTAAATTTTCAAAGCTTGGCAAAGTTTAATATGTAATTATTAACATAAGGACCTGAAATTTTGTAATTTAAATCGATTAAATTACCAAATCTTTTTGAAAATCCAGCGTATTCATCAGAGATGTTGCTTCCTCCGTTAAATACCATTTTTGAATCGATGATTATAAATTTTGAATGGTTTCTAATAAAGGTTTTTTTTCAAATAACTGGCCAGTAGATTTTATTTATAAAATAAATTTCTACTCCAACTTTTCTTAGGTCATTTATTTTTTTTCTTTTATATAAAATCGAACCATAGTCATCTATTAGTCATTGAACTTTAATTCCTTGTTGAGCTTTTTCTTTTAAAATTTCTATAAATTTATCAGCAAAAACTCCAGGCTTAATTATAAAAGTAATTATGCTAATTGATTTTTTAGCTTTTTTGAGTTCTTTAAATAAATTTTCAAAAAATTTATTACCAGTGTCTAAAAATTCAAAATCGCAACTTAGCATTTTTGTTTTGAAAAAGTTTTCAAGTTTATAAAATTCATAGTCAGATGTTTTTTTAACGTTTAGCGTTGCTTTATCTAAATATGAATTAACCTCGTATTTGTCAATGCTTTCTAAATATTGAAAGCGATTGCTTTTTGATTTAAGCCCAAAAATTAGATAAAAAATATGACCAAAAATCGGAAGAATTAAAATAAATAAAATCCAGCTAAATTTTGAGTCGCTATAACTTTTGGAATTAATCATAATAATTACAAAAATTAAGTTAATTAAATATAAAAAGATAATAAAAAAATAAACGTAGTTTTGATTTACTCTTGTGATGGCAAATGAAACTCCAGCAAAAATAGCAATCGTTCCTGAAATTCATAAAACGAATATAAGTATTTTTCTAAAATTAAATTTTGAAAAAAGTTTACGCACTATTAAGTCCTATCTATATCGTTTATTCTTTTAAGATGTCTGCCACCTTCAAAGGTGGTATTTATATAATTTTCAATCATTTCTTTGGCCTGATCAAAACTCACTTGACGAGCACCAAAAACTAAAACATTAGCGTCATTGTGAAGCTTAGCTAGATGCGCGTCTTCGTTTGATGTAACTCTCGCAGCTCTAATATGATTATGACGGTTTAATGCATAAGAAATCCCAAGTCCAGTTCCGCAGATTCCTATTCCAAACTCGCATTTATTTTCAAGCATGTAATGTGCTAAATCGTGACCAGCTAATGCGTAGTTATTATCTGAATCCAGATTTGATTTAGCACCTAAATCTACTATTTTATAACCTAATGCTTGAAAGTGTTTTTCAAGTCTTTCTTTTAATTCAAATCCTGCGTGATCTGAAGCTAATGGTATTACTTTATTCATAGTATTAAATTATATTACTTTGATCATAAAAACTAGGAAAAAATATGCATTTTTACTAATTTTGTTTTATTTTTTCAATTTTTACTTTTATATTTGATGGAAAAACAATTTGATTCTAGAGATTGTTCGCTTTATGTATTAAAGTATTTTTACAATCATTTTTATAGCCACAATGTTAATATAAATGATTTAAAAATTAATGCAATTTATTCTGATAGTGGAATTAAATTAACCGATCTTCATAATATTGCAACTAATTTTAATTTAAATTTTGATGCATTTAATTGCAATAAAACCGAGCTATTAAGACTTGAAAAAAATTTGTTTCCTTTAGGGATTATTTTTAAAGAAAATAATGAATACCACATGGTTGTTTTAGAAAAAATTAAAAACGATAAATACTACATATATGATCCGCTTTATGGAAAACAAAAATTAAATGAATTTGATTTTTATAGTAAATTCAGTGAAAAGATTATTTACTTTTCAAAATTAAAAAACGAAGTTAAAGAAAATAAAATTAAAAAATTTGATTTAAATTTTAAAAACTTATTTTTATATAAAATCATTTATTTTATTTTTTTACTGCTTGAAGTTTTTCTAACTTTTATGCTGCCGTTTTTTAATAAATTTGTCTTCGATCAAATCATTCCTAATTTTCTAAAAAAAGAATTATTTTTAAGCTTTATCGTAATAGCTTGAATAGTATTGATTAAAATAATTTTTAAGTATTCTGCAAACTTAATAATTAATAAAAAAATAACTTCAACAATTTGTGAAATTAAATCGCTTTTTATAAATAATTTAAAAAGTAAAAACTTTAAAAAGATAAATTTAATAAATGAAAATGAAATGCAAACCAGACTTAATGCATTTGATGAAATTATTAAATTTAAAATGAGTTTTACTTCTGAAGTTGTTGTTAATTTAATAACACTATTATTTTCATTTATATTACTTTGAAATATAAATTTAATGCTTTTAATTATTTTGCTTAGTTATTCTTTTATTGTTTTTGTAATTAACTTTTTAAATAAAAGATATAACGAAAATAATTATGTTCAAATTTATAATTTATCATTTGATGATGCTAGAAATTTTTCTAATTATTTTAATTCAATTAAAAATATATATCATCCAAAAATAGAAAAACAAATTTATTCAAATTGAAATCTAAAACACTTTAATTTACATAAAAAAGTTTTAGATTATGAAGTTAAAAATTCTTTATTTGAAAGCTTTTTAAATTTTTCAGAAATACTAGCTCCGATACTGATTTTAATTTTTGGAAGCATTGAAATTTGAAACTCAAAATTAACTTTAATTAATTTAATCTTTTTTATAACCGGAGCTAGTTTATTTACTAATCCTATTAAATCAATACTTCCATTAACGCACCAATATGTAAGTTATAAAAAACAGAAAAATATTTTAAATTTTTTTGATTTAAATTTAGAAGAAAAAACTGCAAAATCTAATATTTCAAAAATACAAAAAATTCAGCTTAGTTATATTGATTTCAAATTTACAAACAACAAAAGATATGATCTAAATATAGATAGACTGATAATTGATAAAAATATTATTTTGCAAGGTAATAACGGATCTGGTAAAACTACGCTTTGCAGCATTATTGCAGGTAAAAATAAAATTGATAACGGTGAAATTTTAATAAACGATAGCGTTGTAAATTTATTTGATGACTATGATTTAAAATCTAAAATTTTATATTTAGGTTTTGACAAACATCCAGTAAATATACCTGTTTTAGATTATTTAGACATTAACGAGGAATCTTATTTTAATATTTTAAAAATTTTAAATTTAGAAAAAGGTTTTTCAAACTTGCTTTCTAAAAATTTAACTTCGCTATCAACTGGTGAACTTCAAGTTATAAAACTTTTTAAAATTTTTACAAGTAAATATGACGTTATTATCTTTGATGAAGCTTTCGAAAATGTTTATCTTGAAATCTTTGAAAAATTCAAAATTGTAATTAAGAAATATTTTGTAGAAACTATGTTTATTGAAATAAGTCATAGTCAAAGATATGTCTTTGAGAATAGTGAGGTTTACAATTTACAAGCAATTAATCTTAGATAGTAAATCACTATTTTTTACAGTTTTTGTTTCGATATTTTTATTTGCAATTTTTCTGTTTTTTATTTCATTTGTAAGAATTGATTTTTATAAACCAGCATTAATTAATTTTGATAACGATGAAATTTATATTTCTAATTTTTCTAGTGAAAAATTGCAGCCAAATCAATATATAAAATTTAGTTATTTAAGCAATGAAGAAGTTTTTCAATTTGAAACCAAAATAGAAAAAATTTTAGATAGCAAGATTTATATTAAAGACGCTAGAATAGCTAGCGAGCTAAAATCAAAAAACATAAATTTATTAAATATTTCAATGTTTTTTGAAGAAAAAGTTCTTTGAAAATATATTTTAAAAATTTAAAAATAATATAATTAAATTAATGGTAAAAAATACTAATTTAATTAATATTTCAACATATAAAAATGATGTTATTTATTTTGAAAAAGAAATGCATGAAATATTAAATAACTTTGCAAAGTATTTTAAAATTAACAAACAAATAATTTTAGATGTTAGCATTGTTTCTAGTTATACTAGTAGAAAATTAAATTTTGAATATCGCCAAAAAGATAAAACCACTGACATTTTATCTTTTGGTTATGATGATTTTGATTTATATGACAAAATGCCTTTTTTAAATTTAGGTGAATTAGTTATTTGTAATAATAAAATTAAAAAACAAGCTATAATTTTTAACCACTCTATTAAGAGGGAATTTTTATACCTGTTTACACATGGACTGGTTCATTTATATGGATATGATCACCAATCCGAAAAAGAAAAAAAGGAAATGGATTTTATTGTTGATTCAATTTTTAATCCACTAAAAATTACAAGAAATGACTAAAGAAAAAACATTTTTTAATAAACTTCAAGAATTACTTAAAAAATCTTATTCACCATATTCAAAGTTTCAAGTTTCAGCAATTGCAGTTGATAATAATGATAATGAATACGAAGGCGTAAACGTTGAAAACGCTTCATTTCCATGTACAGTTTGCGCTGAAACTTTAGCACTAAGCGCTTCAGTTTTAAGAGGATCAAAACCTGGCACATTTAAAGAAATACATATATTATCATCAAGTGATAACTATATTTCTCCATGTGGTCTTTGCCGTCAGGTTATGAGTGAATTTATGCATGATGATGCTAAAATTTATCAATACTCTCAAAATGGAGATTACAGACTTGAAACATTATCAGAAATTTTAAAACACCCAGTGAGAAGAGATGACATCAAATCAAAATAAAATCTGTTTTGTAACTATTGTTGGGCGTCCAAATGTAGGAAAAAGTTCCCTACTAAATACTATATTAGGATATAACCTTTCAATTGTAACTCCAGTAGCTCAAACTACAAGAAATCAAATTACCGGTGTATATACTGAAGGTAATTTGCAAATAATTTTCATCGATACTCCAGGAATTCATAAACCAAAGAGTTTATTTGGTGAACATTTAAATAAAGAAGCCTTTGATACATTTTCAAGCGTTGATTTAGTTTTATTTTTATCGCCAGCTGATGAAGAAGTTTTAAAAGGTGATTTATTTATTTTAGAAAAACTAAAAAATGTTAAAAACAAAGTTGCTGTAATTACCAAGTTAGATAAAGTCAATTCAAGGCCACAATTACTTAAAGATAAAGTCAATAGTTTAAAGGAACATGATTTTAAAGAAATTGTTGCTACATCAATTGAAAACGAAGAAAGCATTGACTCGCTTGTTCAGCTTATTGAAAAATATTCATATCCAGGAGATTTTCAATACGCTGAAGATGATGTAACTGATAAAAGCGTTTTATTTATAACAAAAGAAATAATTAGAGAATGCGCAATTAATAATTTAAGCGATGAACTTCCACATTCTATTTATGTTGAAATTGAAAACTTTGAAGAAGATGAAAACTTTCTTTTAGTTGAAGGAATTATCTACGTTACCAAAGATTCACAAAAAGGAATGCTTATTGGTAAAAACGCTTCAATGATTAAAGAAATCGGTCAGCTTGCCAGAAATAAAATTTCAAGCCAATTTGAAAAAAGAGTTAATTTATTTTTAAAAGTTAAAGTAAGCAAAAATTGACAAAAAGATCCTAAAATTCTTAAAAAAATTGGATATTAAAAAAACAGAAAATTTCTGTTTTTTTAATCGCCTATTTTAAAGTTTTCTAACTAGTCTTTGGAATTTAGTAAGTTGTTCCTCACCGGTTGTGCTTGATTCAAAAACATTACTTTCTTTTGTTGGGGTATTAAGATTAAGTAGATCATCTTTTAGAATATCCACTAGCACAGCAGTATTATAGTCACCAACATTATTTGCTTCTTTTACATCGTCATTATTTGTATATTTTAATAACGATTCAAGAGTTACTATTGCTGAATTTAATCTATTTGCTTTAATTAATTTTTCATCAATACTTAGTTTAATTGATTCACGTTTCCCAGAAATAAAACTTTCACCAGAGGCTATTCTTTCTTTGAATGCTTTAAGTTGTTTTCTTCAGTCAGATATTAGCTGGTCTCTAGAAGCTATCATTTTATCTAAATTTTCTTGAGTTACAGCACTTTCCGATGGAAGAATATATCCTGAAAGCTCTGCAATTTTCATTCAGTTAGGAACCTCTTCATCTTCTTCAAAAGTTTTTCTTCCAATAACGGTTCCTGTATAAAGTCAGTTTAAAAACTTAGATGTACCTTTATTTAAATCTTCATCGCTACTTTGAATTGCAACAATACTTGATCCACCTTCTCAATATGCTTTATTGGCATTTTCTTTTGCTAAAAGAAGTTGTGATTTCATGAAAACATCATCATGAGATGCTCAGCTTTTATATTCTTCTGTTTCTTCGGGTTCTTGAACTCCTGATAAAAACTGTGCAACTGATAAATATGATTGTTGTGTTGCATTAGAACCTACAGAAGCTGCATATGAAATTGCAGAACTATATTTTCTAATGTCATAGCTTCCTCAATCTGCATTTTCATTTTTCTTAAATTGAATACTTTGAAACCTTATGTCGTTAGTTCCACCTTCTTTAACTTTTCTTTCAGCTAAAGCGGCTTTTCATTCATTTCATAATTTAACAAAAGTTTTTGAAGCTTCACTTTCAGAATTTTTCAAGTTTTCAAAATTAATTTTTGTAGGTTGATTAGCGTCAGATGTAGTTTCTAAATTTCATAGTCTTTGACTATCTTTAGTTAGTGATTGAAGTTCTTTTCTAAATACATCTTCTTGATAGTCAATTGATAAAACATTAGCAGATAGTTTTAATTCGCCAGTTTTTTCTTGATCAAAATCTGTTGCGTCATAAACTTTTTTAGCAAAGTCTCTAATACCTTTAAAAGTTTTAAAAGTATCTTCAGTTACGTGATATCCATCAAAGGCCGAACTTGATTTAGCTTTAAGAGCGTAAAATGGTGATCTTTTAGGAATATCACTTCCAGTTTCTGAAGCTGCTTTAGCTTTTTGAACTAAATCAAAATCATCAACCTTTCCACCATTACTTTTAATTAACTCAAAAAGTTTATTCATTATATCTAAATTAAATACAACTGAATCAGTATCTGCGATATCGAAAGGCACGTTAAATAATTGCTTTGTATCTAAACTTTGTCCAGCTAAAATGCTATGACTATCTTGAATTTTTTGGCTAAATCTAATGTTAAGTCCATTTTCTTTTAAATCAAGAAGTTTACCTCTTGATTTCATAAGATAAGCTCCAGTTTGATTTGAAAGAATAATATTTGGAATATTTTCTGAATTAGCATCGATATTAGTAATAGTATCGGTGATTAATCTAAGCTCTGAATAAGTTTGAGTTTGAGTTTGAGTATGAAGAGATACCGGAATAAAATCTGGATCTTCAAAAAATGTTCTATTGTAATATTCAATCATTGGTTTTAATGCAACCATTAAAGGTCATGTATCACCTTGTGCGGTTGCAAAAATAATTTGTTTATCTGCTGGTTTTACTTCATCAGCTCCACATGATACTGCTAGCGGAGCAGCTGATAAAATTGCGCTTCCAGATAAAAATAAAAATTTAAGTTTTTTCATGATGTGTTTCTTAAGTAATTGTTTTGTTTATAAATTTTGAAAATACTAGGTAAATTCCAAGAGGAATTGAAATTGCAATTACGCTTCCGGCTGCAAAGACATTTGCAAGAGGTGCAAATTGAGTTTTGGGAAAACTAAATCAAATTGAAATAGTTAGTGTGTTTGTATTGTTTAATAAAAATCTAGGTCAAAGAAAATCGTTTCAAACTGAAGTAGTTGTAAATATTATTAAAAGTAGATAAGATAATTTTAATTCTGAAAAATAAACATAAAATATTTTTTCGTATCATTTTAAATTATCCACCATAATAATTTTATTTTTTTCTTGAAAAGTTTTATAAGCAATTTTAAAACTATATGTAAAAATAAAAAATGAAAATATAGAATTAGTAATTAGTGAAAATGTTCTAGCTGAAGATAAATTTCAATTGTTTAAATTTAATTTATTTTGAAAATATAAAACATATTCAGGCACAAAACTAATAAAGATAAAAAAGTAAATTAAAATGCTATTTATTTTTTTATTATTAATTTTTAACATTCCAGCAATGGCTAGCGAATAGATTAAAATTCTAATAATAATTAAAGTAAATATACTTGCAAAAGTTACCGCTAATGCTTTAATAAAATTATTATTTAGCACCATTTTAAAAGCTTCGTTTGAAGTATTATTAAATCAAAAATTAATAACTCCAGTATCTATATCAGAGCTTTTTGTAAAAGCTAAAACAAGTAAATAATATAGTGGAAATAAAATAATTATGCAAAGCAAAATTATGAAGTTAATTTTTAAAAATTCTTTAGATATTTTTTTTAGCATAAAAAACTCCAAATACTTTTTTAAAAATTAAATAAAGCTTTTTGATAAATTTTGGTCTTAATAAATTTCAAACTATTGCTAAGAAAAATATATAAATTAAAACCAAAATAGAACTTGAATAAATTTGCCCTTGATTTATTTGCACAGCTCTTGGTATTCCTAATCTTTCTAATATATAACTAGCAACAGTATGCCCATGATATAGTTTTAAATCAAAGTTAGTATCTAATATAGCGCCTGGATATAGTAGAAATGCAAAAACAAAATTAGTTAGCATTATTACAAATATTGTATTTTTAAGTTCAACAAAATAAATGTCTTTTACTTTATTAAAAAAACTTAAATTGTCTAATTTTATTAATTTGTAATATTTTCGATTTGCTTTATTGATTGCTGCTGCAAATAAAATAGTATTAAATGGAAGTGATCTTCAGATTTGAAACAAAATGTAATATCAAATAATATTTATTTTTCCAAATCTAAAATTTAAATCATTTAAATTAAGTATTCTAAAGAAAATATTTTTTTCACCAAATAAAACTAAAAACGAAAATCCAATTGCAAATGATGATAAAAAAAACTGTGAATAAATTAAAGTTAGAAAAATATTTTTACTTGACTTTAATATTAAGCTTTCAATAACGTAAGCTAAAACAAAAGCGATAATAAATGAAATAAAAGTTGCTATAAATAAAATTGCTGTGCTATTTTTTATAGCTTCTCAAAAATAAGAATCATTTAATACTTCTTTGTAATTATTTAAGCTTCTTTGAGTTATTAAAAAATTATTTGAATATGGCCTAATTGTAAATGATGCCTCTATTGATTGAATTAGTGGAACTATGTTAAATAGAATTATCATTACAAGTAGTGGGATTAAATATAAAAAACCAATTAGTGACTTAGAATTTAATTTTATTTTTTTAAGAAACAAGTTCTCCTTTTTGGTTGTATTTTAAAATGTCTTTATCATCAAAACTAATATGTAATTTTGATGAAATTTCATAATTATTTTTAGAAAGTAAATTGATTTTAAAATTATTAAATTCTAAGGTGTAGTTTATATTTTCGCCAAGGTGTTTTTTATTAACAACTATAGCATTTGGTTTTAAAGATTTTTCATCTATTTTGATTTTATTATGTCTTATATAGTATGAATAATTTTGATCTTGTTTTATTAAATTTATCTCTGGATAACCGATAAATTTGGCTGCAAATAAATTTAAAGGTTTTTCATAAAGTTCTTGCGGAGAAGAATGCTGAATGATTCTTCCTTCATTTATTAAAATGATTTTATCACCAAGTTTCATGGCATCTTGTTGGTCATGAGTTACTACTATAAGTGATAAATTAAATTCTTTTTTAAGATCTAAAATTCAATTTATAGTACTTTCTTTTATTTTGGCATCAAGAGCTGAAAATGGTTCATCTAAAATAATAAATTTATTTTTTTTAATAATTGCTTTAGCAAAAGCAACTCTTTGTTTTTGGCCGCCAGATAAATTAGAAGCTTTTTGTTTTTCTAAAGATAAGATATCTAATTTTTGAGCTACTTCTTTTCATTTTTTATAAAAAATGTTTTTAAAAAGTAATCTTTTTAAATTTTGATAAGCTTTCTTTAAATTTTTTGAATAGAAAAATATTTTTAGTTTGAATAAAAGTAAATATCAAAAACTAAGTTTTGAATCTTTATAATATTTTTCAATTAAAAAATCTAAATTTTGTTTTTTTGAATTATTAAATGAATTAGAAAGCAGTTTCATTTCATCAACTAAATTACTTTTAACTCATTGGGGATAATTTTTAGCGCTTAAATAAACATTTTTTAAAACTGAAATATTAGGATAAACATTATTACTTTGCATAATGTATCCGATTTCATAAATTTTAGGATTATTTAAAATCTTAATTTCACCTTTAGTTGCTTTATTAAAGCCGCTAATTAAGTCAAGAAGCGTACTTTTTCCGCTTCCACTTGGTCCTAGTATTACTGTGGTTGTATTTTGATTTATTGTTAAATTATTTATTTCTAAAATGGTTTTTTTATGATATTTAAATTCTAGGTTTTTAATTTCAATTAAGCTTTTATTTTTATTATTCATCTAAAATAAAATCTTCAACTATTTTTATAAAAGCTGGGAAGTTTTCATTAAACATCATATGTCCGGTTTTAGGTATTCAACAAGTTTTAATATTTTTAACTTGTTTTTTAAAATAACTTAAACATAAATCGCGATCAATAACACCATCTTTTTCACCTAAAACAAGTAGCGAAGGCACTTTGATTTCCAGGTGAGCATTAGCGATGTCGTTATGTAAATTAATATCAGGTAAACTTTTACCTAATTTAGTTATTGTTTCGTTATTATAATCTTGCGAGTTAAATAATTTTTCTTGTTCTTTTAGTCAAGAAGAATCGTTTATAAAGCTAGGATCATAATAAAGGTTTTTGATAAATTTCAAATATTGTTGAAATGTTTTTGGAAAATAACTATCAAAGTAGTTATCTTTTAAAGATAGTGAGGTTTTATTCATTGGAGCTAAAAAAATTAATTTTTTGATTAAGTCAGGACGCATTTTATAAGCTAGAGAAATAGTTCCTCCGCCCATTGAATGACCAATTAAAATAACGTCTTTTAAATCATTATTTAAGATGAATTCTACTAATAACTCTGCGTATTGATATACGCTAGCCTCATGGTTTGATAATAACTTTAAATTATTATTTCCAGGAAATGCTAAAGCGTAATAATTGCTTTTTTCTCAATACATCTCAAAGTTAGAAAAGCAATTCGGGGATGAATTAAAACCATGCACAAATATCACCGGATTTTTAAAATTATTGTTATTTTTAAAAATATAAGGATATTGGTATTTAATCATTAGTCTCCGATGTTATTTTACTATTTTTTATAAATTTAAGCACAAAAAATGCGATCATTTGCATTTTTAGAAAATTAAAAACCGCATTGAAGCGATTTTTAAAAATTATTCATTTAAATCAATAAATTTTTCATCCATGATTCCAATATAAGGAAGATTTCTAAGCTTTTCTTTATAATCAAGACCAAAGCCAACTAAAAAGTAATTTTCAACTAAAAAACAAGCGTAGTCTACTTTAAGATTTACTTCTCTGTTGTGAGGCTTATCCATTAAAGTTACTATTGAAAGTGATTTTGGATTTCTTTCTTTAAGCATTTTTTCAACCTTAGCAAGAGTAACTCCGCTATCGATTATATCTTCAACAATTAATACGTCTCTATTTTTAATATCGGTATCTAAATCCATTATCACTTTTAAATTACCGGTGTTAGCTGATTTTCCAGCGTATGAACTTAGAGTCATAAAATCGATTGCAAAATCGACTTCTAGTTTTTTAATTAGTGATGCTAAAAATGGAACTGAACCTTTCAAAAGTCCTACAACTAGCAGATCTTTTGAATCTTTATATTTTTGATTTATAAAATCAGCGCAGGCTTTAATTTTTTCTTCGATAAATTCTTGGCTATATAAAACTTTTTTAATTCATGGATGTGTTTTCATATTTTTCTTCTTTGTATTTATTAATTATTTCTATTGCTTTTAATTCAACTTGCTTTGGAGTTAAATTATTGGTATCGATTATTTCGTATTTTATTTCATATCTATTAACGATATCGATAAAGGTTTTTTTATAAACTCCGTGAAGTTTTTTAAAGTATTCTTCATTTTGACTTCAGGTGTTAATTTCAATTTCCCGACCTCTTTTGAAAAGTCTTTCTTTGAAGTTTTCAAAAGATACATCTAAAAAAATAGCTAGCTCTGGAAAGTCGTCTTTAGAAACTAATTCTTTGAAAATTGCCTCATAAGCTTTAAGTATTTTTTTAGGAAGTTTTTCTAGAATAACTTTAGCAAAAACGTAATGCTCTGCTCCAAATCTATCTAGAAAAATAATGTCGGAATTTTTATCTAAATTTTTAGAGTTAAATTCTCTGATAATGCTTTGAACTTCGTTAATGTGTTTTTCAACAACATAAGCTTGAAATGCAATATTTAAATGCGGGCGATTTTTATAAAATCAATCAAGCATGGTATTAAAGACTACATCTTCTTCTTGAAATTCATTTAGTAGCATTGATTTTTTATAATGCTTATTTAAATTTTTTGATAGTGTTGATTTCCCTGAAGAAATCATTCCAGAAATTCCAATTAACATAATTAAAATTAATATAAAAAAAATTACAAATGTTAATCTCTATTGTGAACACTTATAATTTTAATTTCGTATTTCTCCAATCCTTCAACTTCCACAGTGTCTCCTTCTTTTTTTGACATCATTGCAGTCGCAAGCGGAGAGTAATTTGATATTTTTTTGTTAAATGGATCAGCGTCATGAATTCCCATTATTGTAACTTCGTCTTCTTTGTTAGTGCTTAAATCTAAAAAAGTAACTTTGCTTCCAATTGAAATGGTATTTTCATCTTTATGTTTAATTAGTTGAGCTTTATCTAGAATTCCTTCCAGTTCTAAAATTCTAGCTTCTACAACAGCTTGTTTATCTCTAGCTACATCATATTCGGCATTTTCAGATAAATCCCCTTGAGCTCTAGCTTCTTTAAGAGCATTTTGAATTTCAACACGATCAACTTTTACAAGTTTTTCGTATTCTTTTTTATATTTATCTAAAGTTTCCTGTGATAAAAAAATTTTTTCTTGTTCCATATATTCCTAACTATATTAATTTTAATTATATATAAATATAGACATTAGCATTAATTATTTTTTAATTACCATAAAAAAATATTTAGTCCCAAATGGTGAAATTTCATATAAAAATTTATGGTCTTTAGCATAAGCTATTAATTCTTTAACTTCTCTTTTGGTTAGAATTGAATGTTTGATAATAACCAAAGAATCATTTGTAAATTTATCTTTTAATTTATTAAAAATTTCAATTGGGTTATTTTTAGATGAAAAAATCGCAAGCATATTTAGCGGAGATTTTTCATCGTATTTTTTAATATCTTTTTCGAATTTATTTGGCACTTTTTCTTTGATGTAATCTCATGAATAAGAATCAAATTCAGTTTCTAAATATAGCGTATTTTTTTTGTTTTTATTATTTATAGAATAAAAAGGAAAGTGATCTTTATAAGAAATAATTAAACTATTTTCAAAATTATTTTGATAAATGGTATTTAAAATTCCTTCAATGTCAAATGCGTTAGCTTTGGTTTTAAATAATTCAATAAGTGAAAAATCTAGCTGACCTACATCTTCACGAAGTTTGTTAATTTGATTTCAAGCTTCTTGCTGCGTTTTGGCAAAATATCTATTTCTAGTTCTTCTAATAATTATTCAAGTAATAATTATAGACAGCAGCGCTATAAAAAAGGCAATTCCTATAGAAATTGAAAGTCATTTTCTAACATTTTCACTAAAAATCATATTTTCCTTATTTATATAAATCTAAATAGTCTTGCAAAATAATTTTAGCTGCAAGCATATCTTTTTTATCTTTTTGTTTTTTATTTTTTATATTGGCTTGATGCAAAATTTCACTAGCTTTTCTTGAAGAATAAGATTCATTAATTAGCTTTATTTTTTGATCAAAATTTTTTTCTAAATGAATTATAAATTCATCAATTAATAAACAAGTTTTAGTTTTTTCTCCTCTTGAATTTAAAGGATAGCCAATTATAAATTTGTCAATTTTATATTCATCTAAAAATAGCTGGATTTTTTGAATTATTTTTTCATAGCTACCATCATAGTCAAAATTTTCAAGAGCTAGTGAAAAAGAATTTGATTCATTTGAAATTGCAAAACCAATTCTTGAAAGTCCAAAGTCAATTCCTAATTTTCTCATTTATATTTTTCTTTTAAAAATGTTTTTAATTTTGAATAATCTTTAATTGAACCCATTGCAAGAATTGCATTTCCACCACCTCTAAGTTCAAAATGATTTGCAAGTTCTTTTAACACGTTAATTGAATTATATTTTTTTGAAGCAAATGAAATTGCGCTTTGAGTTTCGCCTTTAGAAATTAAAATAACTAAAGCATTTGGAAATTTTTCTCTAATAACTCCTGATAGGTTTTTAATTTCTTCTTTTGAAATTTCATCATTTAAATATAAATAATTACCATTTATATTTTCAAGCTTAATTTCATTTAAATCAATACTTATTTTTTTAGAGTTTTCTTTGATTTTATTTTTAATAGCTTCACTAGCTAAATTAGTTAAGTTTTTAATTTCTTGGATTTGGTTGCTTAATTCTAAAGATTCATCTAATGAAACCTTAAAATCAAATTGCATGTCTTTTAGTTTTTTAACTAAAACAAGAAGCTCCTGCATTAATTCTTGCTTTTGATTTTCTAAATATTTTTCAATTGTTTCTTTTGAAGATATAGCTCTAATTCTATATACTCCTGCGGCTTTTTTTTCTACTGAAGTAATTTTAAAATCTTCTAAAAGTTTTGTGTTTTCAAGGTGAGTCCCACCACATAAATCAGCAGTAATTCCATTGAAATTAACTATTCTAAGTTTAGAAGAATCCATGTATTCGGCTTCTTCTAAAGTCATAATAGCGTTTATTTCTTTTGCCTGATCAATATCCATTATTAAATATTGACGATCTACTTTTTTTTGAATATAACTTTTTACTAAATTTTCTACTTTTAAAATTTCTTCGTTAGTAGGTTTGGCATCAAAAGGTGCGTCAAAGGTTAATCTATCTTCGTTATTATCTGAACCTAGTTGTTTTATTTGATTTCCAAATACGTTTCTAAGCGCACAAAACATCAAGTGAGTTCCTGAGTGATTTCTTTCAAGACCTCTTCTAATTTTTAAATCAACTTGGCAAGTTACTGGATAATTTTTAGAAAGTTTTCCAACTACCTTATGAACATGGTTTCCAAATTTATCTTTAAATACATTTAATATTTCAAGCTTTACTCCATTTTGTTCTATGTAACCTCTGTCGTGTTTTTGTCCACCACTGGTTGCATAAAATGGAGTTTTATCAAGAATTAAATATGAAGTTCCATCGTTTTCACTTAGCTCATTTTCTTCATTTAGTAAATGAAGAATTTTGCTCACTGAATTAGTGTGTTCATAACCGATAAATTCATCTTCTTTAGCTTTAATTAAAGCTAGTGAATTTATGACTTTATCCATTCCAGCTTCTTTTTGATTTCTAGAAGCTTCAATGTGTTTTTCTTTAGCTAAATTAAATTCTTCTTTGTTGATTTTAATATCTTTTTGAAGCAGAATTTCTTCTGTTAATTCAAAAGGAAATCCATAAGTTTCATGAAGCTTGTAAGCTAGATCACCTGGAAATAAATCTTTAGAAGAATTTTCTGAGATAAATTTTTCTAAAATTTCTTTTCCTTTTGAAATAGTTTGACTAAATAAAACTTCTTCTTCTTTAATTACTTTAGCTACCTTTTTTGAATCGTATTCGAAAGGTAGTGATGCTTTAATTACATCAACTAATTTATATAAAAAAGGACTTTTAGTAATTTTAAGTTGAATGGCTTTATAATAGCTTCTTCTAATTAATCTTCTAAGAATATATCCTCTTGATAAATTAGATGGTTTTTCTCCGTCAGCAATAGCATTAACTACTGTACGCATATGATCAGCTATTATTTTAAAATATGAATTAATTTCTTCTTGAGCTATATCTTTTATAAAGTAGTTTTCTATTTTATATCTATAGCTTGTATATTTTTCAATTTCATGAATTATTGGAAGGAATAAATCGGTATCGAAATTAGTAGGAGCGTCTTGTAAAATCGAAACAATTCTTTCTAGTCCTGCACCGGTGTCGATATTTTTTTGATTAAGCTCGGTATAGTTACCTTCGCCATCTGAATTATAGGTAGAAAAAACAATGTTTCAAATTTCAATATAACGATCATTTTCGATATCGTTTTTTAAAAGCTCAATTCCTCTTTGATCGTATTTTTCACCACGATCGTAAAAGATTTCAGTGTTAGGTCCAGATGGTCCTTTTCCTACTTCTCAAAAGTTAGTTTTTCTATCACCTGGAATTAACTGCTCTTCTTTAAAACCTTGTGAAATTCATAAATTTTTTGTTTCTAAATCATCATGAAAATATGTAAAGTAGAGTCTAGATCTGTCAAGCTTTAATACATCTAAAACAAACTCGGTGGCAAATTCAATGGCTTCTTTTTTAAAGTAATCTCCAATAGAAAAATTTCCAAGCATTTCAAAAAATGTATGGTGCCTTGCGGTTATTCCTACATTTTCAATATCGTTGGTTCTAATTGATTTTTGAGAGTTAGCCATTCTCTTTGATGGCGGATTTTTTTTACCAGAAAAATAATCCTTTAGCGTTGCTACTCCTGAATTAATTCAAAGAAGTGAATTATCATTAACAGGAATTAGCGATTTTGGGGGAACAATAAAATGATTTTTTGATTCAAAAAAATCAAGTCATGCTTTTCTAATTTCTTTTGAATTCATATTTGCCTTTATAGATAAGTTAGTTTTTGGTCGTTTAAATATATTTCTTCAATAACGGCGCCACCGATGCATTTTTCGCCATCATAAAATACAACTTGCTGTCCGGGTGTTATAGCTTGAGCTTTATCGTAGTAAACTTTTACAAAATTATTTTCTAGAAATTCAACTTTTACTTTTGAATCTTCTTGACGATATCTAAATTTAGCGCTTAAATTTTTTTTATTAAAGTTATTTGTATTTAAATTTAAATTAGAAGCTAACAGTGAATTTGATTCTAGAAATTCTGGCCGCGAAGATGGTGCTACGTAGATGATATTTTCAGCAACATTTTTACCGCAAACATAATAAGATTCTTTATTGCCGCCAAGATTTAATCCTTTACGTTGTCCGATTGTATAATAAAAACATCCAGAGTGTTCGCCTACTATTTTTTGATTTGTAATATCTAAAACATTACCTTTTTTTGCTGGTATATAGTTTTGAAGAAATTCAGCAAATTTGCGCTCTCCAATAAAACAAATTCCAGTTGAATCTTTTTTAGCAGCAGTTATTAAATTTTGCTCTCTAGCTATTTTTCTTATTTCATCTTTGGTTAGATTTTCTAGTGGAAATAAAACTTTTTTAAGTTGCTCTTTAGAAAGCTGACTTAAAAAATAACTTTGATCTTTGTTTTTATCGCTGGCTCTATAAAGCTCGCCATTTTTCATTTTGGCGTAGTGTCCTGTGGCTATATAGTCAGTTTTTAATTCGTTAAAGGCATGCTTGGCAAAGAGATCAAATTTAATGTATTTGTTACATAAAATATCAGGATTTGGAGTTCTACCTTTTTTATATTCACTTATAAAATTTTCAAAAACATAATCCCAGTATTCTTTGACAAAGTCTACTCTATATAGCGGTATATCAAGTTGTCTTGCGATTTCTTGCGCGTCCTTGTAGTCTAGCTCTTGCGGACAGATATCGTTATTTATTTCTCTATTGCCTAAATAATCATTATTAATTAAGCTATCTCAATTACGCATAAATAAGCCAATAACGTTGTAGTTTTTTTTAAGTAAATAAGCTGCAACGGAAGAGTCAACTCCTCCGCTAAGGCCTACAACTACCGTTTTTTTGTTATTTTGCATAAATGTCCTTATATTATATATTTATTATTATGATTAAAAATTAAAAAACCATCTAAAAAATAGAGGTTTTTTAATTTTTCTTATCCTTTAAATTTTTCGGAATTAATATCGTGATTACTTGGTCCATCAAAGACTCCAACACCATTAGGGAAAAGCTTGGTTTTATAATTTGGGCCATAAACTTCAATTAATTTTTCTCTAAATGAATCTATTTGATGAGGGAATTTGGCTTTATCGGTTCCATCGACTAAATTGTAGGCATAAATGGTATGACTTTGTCCATCAAAGGTTGTATAGGTTATATCTTTTTGTTGCGCAAATGGAATCATTAATGCGTTATTTAGCGTTAGTGTGCTTCCGTCTTTTCTGGTTATTTTTTCGGTATCGTTAACAAAGCTTCCGTATAATACTCCAGCCGGAATTCCTTGTTCGTTTAATACTAACGATCCTGAAATTCCACCATGAATTTTTATCTTTTGGAAAGTCTCATAAGCTGTTCCATAAAAGGCATAAGTAGGTTCGTTATTAAAGCTAATTTTTTGATCAGTATTTTTGGTGTTATTTAAAGTGTAAATAATTTTAAAATCAGGATTGTAGTCGTTTTTATTAAATCCTAAATTGGTTAAATTATCGTAGTCAATATTAAATGTTGGAACAAATCCATCGTTAGGAATTAATGGATATCCACCAAAAAATCAATACTCTGGACGGAATGCATAAATGTAATTGGTAAAGGTATTATTTACATTTTTTTGGAATTCTAAAATCTCGTTAACTGTTTGAGGATATCTAACTTCATTGGTTATAGTTTTTGACAGATCGCTATAGTAAGTTGATTGGATTGTAGTGTAATCTAGCGAAGTATAACCTTCATGAGCTTTGGTATTTAAATACCCGCCATCAATACCTAAGTTTTTATCAACTGCGGCTTTAACTTCACCGGCAGCTGATTCAATTTTTTTAACTCATAAATCTAGTGAAGGATCTACGGTGTTTATAAAAAAGGTTGAATTTGAATAGAAATCTGAAATTTTAAATTTTCATTCGATTACTGAAAAATCAGCGTAGTATCCTCCACCATCGTTATAACTTGAACTAACTTCTTGGTCCATGAAATTCTTAGCTAGAAAGATATTTCTAGGCATGTTTCTGCCGGTATATCTTTTGGTTATATAGCTAGTATCTGGATTTCTTCAATCTTGGGCAAATCTTAAATCAACGCTTCTAACTCTTTCAAGATTTGGACTATTTTGCACATAAAATTCATAGTCATTAGCAGTTCTTAAATTGGTAGCTACGTGAAAATTAGTAGCTAAATATAAGGTAATTTCTTTAGGGTTATTTTTATCGTAGTGATAATCTAAAACTCAAGCAGTTCCTGCTATGGTTTGAGTTGAATAATTAAAATTAATTGAAAATGTTCTTTTGAAAATGCTTTCTAGATATTCCTCGTTGCTTGAAAACTTAGTGTTTTCTGGCGCTTTGGTAAAGTTAAATCTAGATAGCTGAGGGTTGTTATTATATATGCTTTGCAGCTGAACATTTGATAGCTTTTGATCTCAGTTTTTAATATCTGTATTTATATTGAAATTATTTTCAGCGCTCGGCGCCTCTGGCGCGTCTGGCTCTTGTGGTTTTTCTGAAATAGGATCCTTAGAAGGATTTTCTGGCTTAAAAGTAACAGGCGGAGTAACTACAGGCTTTTTACTTTGGTCATCTTGATCTTCAGGATCACCATTTTTATTTAAATATAATTTATCGTCCTTTTTTTCGTCTTTTTTCTGCCTTGATGAAAGAGTGTCAAAAATATTACATGATGAAGCTAAAATTGATACAGATAAAAAAGCTGTAACCATTAGAATTTTTTTTAATTTTGATCTTACTTTCATAATGCTTATATTTTAGCACTTTATATTTTGAAATTTTAAAATTAAAAACTAAATAATTTTAGCCAAAACGTGCTAAAATTAGGCTAATTAAAATATAACTTTATAGTAATAAGTGCTAAAATTTATTTGCATTTTTTATTTTCTTAGCATAAATAAAATAGTTAATTTTAGTATTTTAAAAACAAAATTTTTTAATTTTTAGAATACGTAAATGGTATAATAAAAAAATTAAAAATTAGCAATTAATAATAAAAGGAAAAAATGGCAGGACATTCACATTCGGCAAATATTGCACATAGAAAAAATGCACAGGATGCAGCAAGAGGAAAAATTTTCCAAAAATTATCAAAAGAAATTTTTGTAGCTGCTCAAAAAGGTTTTGATCCTGAAATGAATCCAGCATTAAAGCTTGCAATTTCAAAGGCTAAAGCTAAAAATATGCCAAAGGATAATATCGAAAGAGCTATTTCAAAGGCAAAAGGTGATAAAAATTCAAATAACTTTACTGAAACTATTTTTAATGCAACTTTAAGTGGAGGAGTGAGCTTTATAGTAACTACTCTTAGTGATAATTTAAATCGTACTCGTTCTAATATGACAGCTTTATTTAATAAGCAAAACGCAAGTCTTGGAAAAACCGGACAAATTCCATTTGTCTTTGACCACAAAGGAATTATAGAGTTTAGCAAAGGCGAATTATCTGAAGACGATTTAATGATGGTAGCTTTAGAAAATGGAGCTCAAGAAGTAGAAACCACAGATGAAACTTTTGTGCTTATATCAAATCCAGAAGATTTCTCTCAACTTAAAAAAGCTTTAGAAGATAGTTTTAAAATTGAAGAATTTCTACAATGCGAGATTTTATATCTACCTAATACTTATGCTGAAGTTTCAGAAGAAAAACAACAAAAACTTCTTGAATTCATAGACAAGTTAAAAGATGACGATGACGTTCAAGATGTATATCATAACCTTGATATATAAGAAAGAATAATGAATACTATTAATTTAAGATCAATATTTCCAGAAAATACTGATGTAAATATTGTGAAATTTGCTGGCGTGCTTATTTTTGCGGCAATTCTACTTGTAGTTCCGCTAATAATTGCGCTGGTTTTCCCTTTAATAAAGAAAAAACTAAATAGCGATAAAAAAATATATCTATACGCTTTTTCATCTGGTTTTTTTATAATGCTAGCTACCATTGGTTTTATCAAGGAAGGCTTGGAAAACGCAATCGATGGTGCTGATAGATATATTGAAATCAATAGAATAAATAACCACAACGTTTCATTTGGGATTGTGATTCCTATAATGACTGGCGGTATTATTTTAGGAATTGCAATTTCATATCTTGTTAAATATGTTTTTATTTCAAGATTTAACAAAGTTTTGTCAAAAGATAAAAAGACAAGCATTTTAGTTCATGATCATGGACATGGTGATCATAAACATAAAGACAAGCATCCTGATTTTATTTTTAATCAAAGCGATAATATCGAAGTGGCTTCTAAGGTAATTAATAGCGAAAAAACTTCACAAAAAGTAAAAATAGTAGCGCTAGTGCTGCTACTTACTCATAGAGTTTTTGTAGGGCTATTATTTGGTTGAAGTATTAACCAACTTATAGAAGGAAGTACTAGTAATTTAACTTGAGCTTTTATAATTTCATTTTGACTGCACCTTATTCCTGAAGAACTTGTTTTTTATTATCGATTAAGAGAAGCAGGATATTCAAGATGAAAATCATTTACTTTTTCAGTTCTAGGACTTTCAATTTTAATTCCATTTATGATCATTGGAGTTTATGGAGCTAATTTTATAGAAAGTCTTTGATGACTCAGATCGCTATTATACACAGCAATCGGTGGAATATTTTTATTTAATTCTTTAGTTGAATTTTTTCCTGAGTTTTATCATGTTCATTTTATAAAACAAAAAAAATGACACTATACACTTCTATTTTTATTCGCAGGAATAATTCTAGGTGTGTTTATATTGTCATTTCACATGCACTAAATAGCTAAGGCTATTTTTTATTTTAATTTAAAAAAAGAAATAAAAAAATGGCGGAACAGAGAGGATTTGAACCTCCGCGGGTGTTGCCACCCCTACAGTCTTAGCAGGACCGCCTCTTCAGCCTCTTGAGTACTGTTCCACAATTTTTGCTTTGTTATTATACCAAAAGAGGCGGTAAAAAATTAGTATTTTTTTATTAATTTATCTAAATGTTTAAATGCTTCTTTTTTATTTAAGCTTCCTTCAAAAAGCAAGTTTCAAAGTTGTTTTTCATTTTTATTTGTTTTTAAAAAGTTTTTATTTTCATCGAAGGCTTTATATAAAAGACTGAAAAGATTTTTGTTTTTAAAATATTTTTTCTTAATTAAATCTATATTAGTATCTCCGATTAAAAAATCTAAAGAAAATATTCCATTTTCATATCCTAAAAGTAGCTCTTGCTTTTTATTGAAATTAGCAAAAGTATAATTATTTTTTGGACTAGAAATTAACTTTGAAAAAGCTTTGTTATATAAATTAGAAAACTCGCTTAAAAGCTTAATTACATCATCGTGATTTTTTGCAAAGTTTTTTATTACATATCATAAGAAAAGCACAATTATTCTAAAAAAGCTTTTATAGTAATTAACTCATTTTTCATCATCTAAATCTAAATTCTTTTTAAATACTTCTTGGAAATAATTTTCAAAAATATTTTTAAATACGCCATTAAATAATTTTTGATAATTATTAGATTCAAATACATTTAAATCTATTTTTGATTTTAAGAATTCACTTACTTGTTCGTATATTCCACTGAAGTCATTTTCATTGTTAAAATATGAATTTTCAAAAGTTAAATTTAAAAATTCAAATATAGATTTAATGTTTTTCTTATTTACAAATTTACTAAAGTTAAAAAATAAATTAAAGAAATTTAATTTTCCATTAAGCATTATTTCTTTAAAGAGATTTTCAAGGAAAGTAAATTTATTTTTTAAATTTTTAGAATTAAAAAGTTCTTTTAAATTAAGCTTATTTTCTGATAATAAATAATCTAAATATTTACTTAAAAATTTAGAAATTACATTAAAGTTATTTTCAATATTTTTAATGTTAATTTTTATATGTTTTAAATATTCAAAAAAGAACAATGAAATTAATTTACTAAAGTCTTTAGAATTATTTTTAAATCATAAAATTAATTTATTTAATACTTTATTATCTTCAGAGTTTTCATTTGCAAACTTTTTAAATAAGTTGTAAAAATCATTAAATTCTTTATATTTATTTTCATTTTTTTTGAAATCTTTTGTAAATGATTTAAATAACTCTGCAAATCCATCTTTATCAAAATATCAAAGCATTTGTTCTACTTTTTTATCATCTAAATTTAAATTACTTAATGCTCAGTTTCTTATTTCATCAGCATCTAAGCTTGAAACATTTTCTAAGCTTTTAAGAAGAAAATCAACATCGAATTCATTTTTTGAAATACCTTCTTTAAATTTTTTGAAATTTGAATTAAAGTTAGCAATTTCTTCTTTAACTTTTCGTAATTGTTCTTCTACTTTAGATTGATTTTTTTCTAATTTATCATTTATAGATTTTTGTAAATCTTTTAACTCATTAAAGTCTTCAGAGTCATTATTTTTATTTAATTTTGATAAATCAAAATATAAAAGAGCTTTAACTTTTTCTTCTACAAATGAATATAAATATTCTAAAAATTTTCTGTCAAATTTAAAAATTGTATCTTTATGATTTTTAAAGAATTCAAATAAATTATCTTTTAATTCTTTTATTCAACTATTAAAGTCAAAGATTTTTTCAGAAATATTTTTAATTTTTAGTAAATCTATTTCAGCTTTATTTGTACTCGCTTTAGCTATGGTTTCAAATGTTTTGAAAAATATATTTTTTAGTTTTTCAACGCTAATTTCATTAGATATAAGATCTAATATTTTTTTATTATATTTTTTATAAAAATCACTATAAATTGATTTTAAAATTTGCTTATTGGTTGCTTTGTTATTTTCTTTAATTTTTTGAACTAAAACTTCAAAATTACTTTTAGCAATTTCGCTGAATAATTTATTTTTATAAATAAATCCAAAGTTATTTTTAAGTTCTTTTTTATCACTTAAAATATCTGAAAAACCATAAATTAATTTTTTAAATCTGAAGATACTTTCAGTTAAATCTTTTTCAGTTAATTTATTTAAAAAATTATTTTTTAGCTTAACAATATTTGATGCAAAAAATTCATCTTCTTTTAAAAGAGTTTTTAAATTATTTATATTTTCATTTCAATCTCAGCTTTCAAAATTAAGCGATATAAAATTTAAAAATTCTTCTTCTAAATAATTAAATGAATTTGGCAGATTAAATTCAGATTTTTTTAATACAAAATCTAATAAATAGAAAAATCTAGAATCAACGTCTTCTTTGTTTTTAAAAAATGCTGTAACAAATAATCTATAAATATTTTGATAACTTTTTAAAAATTCTTTTTTAGATAAATTATTTTTACTTACAAATTCAATTGCGCTTTCTTTGATTTTGTCATAGAAATTATTGCTGTATACAAACTTTTCAAAAAGCTTTTCAAAATCATTTAAAAGATTTTTATTTGTCACAAAATCATCAAACATTCATATTTCAAAAAGAAGTTTTTTGAAACTTGAAAAATCTTGAAATTTATCTCTATTGTTAAAAATTAAATTAGCAAGCTGGTCAGATATACTTTCAAAAACACCTTGTTTTTTAAGTTTATTTTTCTCGTCTATATGAAGATTTAATCCAAAACTAGAATCTAGCTGATCGGCTAAAAAATTGCTTATAAATAAACTTAAAGAAATTAAAAATTGTTCTTTTTCTTTAAGATTAAATTTATTATTTGTAAAGTGATCCAGTAGTAATAAAATATTTTTTTCATTAAAGAAATTGCTTCTTACAATTTGCAGTATTTTGAAGAATGAAAAATCTTTTGGTTTTTTTGACAATACGCTTTCAAGCTCAAGCTGAACATTTTCAAATATTTCAGGAAGCAGATTCATTTTAATTAGAATTTTAATTACTTTTTCATTTTTTTGACGATATGACTGAAGCAGATAACTAAAAGTTTGTGTTAAATGTGAAACAAAACCTTCGGCGCTTAAATTTTTAACTGAAATTTGAGGAATTTTGCTTAAAAATAAATTAAAAAGTGGAGAAAATTCATTTATTCTTCTTCCAAAGTTTTTAAAGTCAATATGACTTGCTATTTCTTTTTCGTTATCACCAAATTTTTGTAAGTAGCTATTAGTTGATGTTCCAAATAAATATTTATCATCTGCTACTTTTTCTATTTGGTATTGTACTTTATCTGAATCACTAAGTAAAAACTTTTTGGTAAATTCATAATCATAGTTTTGATAATCTTTAAGCTCAAAACTAGGATTAGTTATTTTAAGATAAAGATCCATGGCCATTTTTTTATAACCATTTAAATTAGGGTGAATATCTACAAAAAATGTTGAAACATTTTTTAAATTATTTTCCCAGTATTCTTCGTTGTAAATATTTACAAAATTTACTTCTTTAAATTTTAAAGTAGCTGATTTTATAATGTTATTTAAATAATCTAAAAAATCATTTGAAGGCTTTTGACCAATTCTATCCATAAATAATTTAGCTCAGAATTTATTGGTGTATTCTAGCAACCTAATTTGTGGCATTGGATATGAAACCACGTTAATATTGGCTTTAGGATTAATTTCTAAAACCTTTTCAAGTAGAGTCTCTAACCTGGATTTAATTGTTGGAAAAATATCTTCAGTTAATGAATTAACTATTTCTCCAAAGTTTTTTTCAGTAAATAATTTATAAATAAATTTAGGTCCTAAAGCAATATCTTCTTTATTGATTTTTTTAGTTATTAAAAAGAAAAAATCATTAGCTCCTAGAGTTAATGTAATTAAATTTGCGTTTTTTAATTTTGCTAAAAATAAATTTCTTTTAGCATCAAAATTTTCTTTTAATTCATTTTGCATTCTTTCAGATGAATAATTTTTATTTTCTAAAAATTCAAGTCAATCTTGGATTGTGCTTCCTGAAATTGCAAAATTTTCAAAATCTTTTAGCTTATTATTAAAATTTAGCAGCCTCGCTAAATTAGCTGGATATGAAATTCCTGTTATTTGGCCTGCTTCATCTAACTTACTTTCAAAGTCATAAGGCAAGCTGGCATCAAAGCCGGCGGTAATTGAATCACCAAAGGCTAGATATCTAATTTCACTATCTTTAGAGATAAAGTTTTTAGATTTTTGTTTTTTAATATTTTTTAAATCTAAAACTTTTTCATTAGATTCGCTATTTTTTGATTCACTATTTTTATAGTTTTTAATTAAGTTTTTAGTAAGTTTAATGCCTTCTTGTAAAAACTTAATTTTATTTAATTCTTTATTTGAATTTTTCATAATTTCCCTACAATATAAATATACTTATATATTATAATTTTTTCGTGCTCACTTTTACAAAGTATAATGATAAAAATAAAAATAAAATTATTAATTATTTATACGATAAATCAGATGAGCTTAATAATACATTTTTAATTTCTGATCTTGAAAACTTTAAACTAGATGACCAAAATATTATTTTATATGTTGGAAAGCAAAATAAGCAAATATATCAAATATTTTTGGTCTTCTATGATAATTTAGTTTTATATTCACAAAATCAGTTTTTAAATTTAAAAATGCTACGCAAGCTACATTTAAATCATAAAATAAAAAATTTTATTTATGGACAAAATTTAATTGATCCAATAGATAAATATTTTTTAGAGCATAAAATTTCAAATTCTATTTTGAAGCAAGAATTATATAAATTAGATCAAAATTACTTCGAGCAAAAATACAAAGATTTTATAACTACCTCTCAGCAATTTGTTTTAGATGATATCAAAGCAATAATTAATTCTCGGAAACAAATTAAAGAATTTAGCGAGCTTGCTGAAAGTAATTTTAATTTAGAACTTCAAAAAGAAAACTTTTTAAATCACAGTTATTATGGTTTTATAATCAAAGAAGCAAACACTGTAATTGCACATGCTGGAACTTCAGCAATAACTAATAACACCTGCACTATAGGGGGCGTTTATACATTGGAAAATCATCGACAAAAAGGATTGGCCCTTGACTGTCTAGTTAATTTAATTAGAAAATCAATTCAAGATCAAAAACTGCCAATTTTATTTTTTTCAAGCTCCGATGCTAAAAAGTTATATATAAAGCTTGGCTTTGTTCCACATTCTAATATATTCGTTGCAATTATCAAATAAAGGATAATAATGGAATTTAAACAAGCCATAATCGATGAGCTACTCAAAAGCGAATTATATATTTATCAAAATGATTCAATTGTTTCAGAGGCTAAAACAATTATCTTTGACTTTATTTCTTCAGCTAAAAATATCGAGATAGTATCTAGAAAAAACAAAGAAAAAAATCTGCTTAGCTCAATGAAAAAAGAAATCAAAGATTATGTTTCCAGAAAATCTTTTGGCGAAAAAGAATAAAAATTTTTAGAAAAAAATATTCCAAATATCGCTGTTAGATTAATTTTAAATTATGCTGTTTGCGTAATTCAAAAGCTGCAAAACGAGAAAATTAATGTAAAATTTACAAATGAAAATAAATTGCTAATTTCAAGAAAAATTCTTGAAAAAATCAACAATATTGCCTATAATTTAGAAAAAAATAAATACAATCAAGTAACTTCATCAATTATTAGAAAACTAAAGATGAATTTATATTGAGCACTAAAAGTTGATATTAGCGTTTTATTTCAGCTTTTATTTTTAAGATAAATGGAGAAAAAATTATGAAAGTAAAATTTGGTGACAAAGAATTAACCTTAAACGGTTTAGCTCCTAAACACGGAGATAAAGTTGAAGCAAAAGGAGCGCTAGCTGGAAGCTTTGATCAAGTGAAATTTGATAACAAAGGAAAAATGACTGTGCTATCAACTTTTCCTTCAATTGATACAAAAGTTTGCGACCTTCAAGTAGGAAAACTAGCTCATCTTTCAGAAAAATATACAGACTTTAACTTTGTTAGTTTTTCATTAGATTTACCACCTGCACTAGCAGATTATAAAGCAAATCATCCAACAGGAAGAGTTGAAATGTATTCAGATTATTTTGACAAAAAAACAGTTTCATCACTTGGAATGTTAATCAACGAGCTTCAACTAGCAACAAGAGCGGTTTTTGTTTTAGATAAAGAAAATAAATTAGTATATTCTGAAGTTAAAGATCAAGTTAAAGATCAAGTAGACTTTGATGCTTTAGAAGAAGTTCTTAAAAAATACTAATTAAATGGATTTAATTTTAGAAACTTTACAAAAAAGACTAAATAGCGATAAAAGAAAATTAAAATTTTATGAATTTTTAGATCGTTTTATTGGTCTTTTTATTACATTTATTAACATTGTAATTTTAATAATTGCATCACTTGCGCTTGACAAATTAACAAGCGATTCAGAATTTAATAAAAATAATTTATTTTCACAAAATACTTCATTACTACTTTTAATTGCCTTTACTATTGTTTTAATAGTTTCATTTTTTTTAAACATAGTAATTGAAATTTATAAAATCAATCAAAGATATGATGAATACAAAAAAGTATCGAATACTTTTTCGTATTTAATAGTTAAATATAGAACTAAATTTATCAATGAAAAAGACTTAATAGCTCAAACCAATAAGCTTTGAGAAAAAGCTAGCAAGAAAACTAAAATTCAAATTAAAAGATATTTAATTAATATGGTGAAAGGAACTAACTAATGTTTCAAAAACACTGATTCGTTAAATTTTTAAAGTTTTTTAGAATCATTGATATTGAGAAAAAGCCAATAAGCGAAAGAGAATATTATTCAATTTTAATTAAAGTGAAATTTGATGTATATTTTCTAGGTCTTTTATATTGAGTTTTAAATATTATGTCAGTGGTTTCGGCATTTGTGCTTAGCGTTCTTGCTACTATTTTCTTAGCTGGAACTGTTAAATATAATAATGGCGAAAATCCATTTACCTCATATTTAAATGAAAATAGAAGTAGTAACTATATTTTGCTAACCGCTTTTATAAACACTATTATTACCTTTGTTAGTGGTACGCTTTCGTTTTTTGTAATAAACGCTAAATACGTTAATTCCAAAGATCAATATCAAAAACTTGAGCTAGAAAAAATGCTTTTCGATAGCAACATTGACGTATATAAAAACAAAGACCAAAAAGAAAAAGAATACATTTTATACAAACGTAGCATTCAGATAATTAATTACAATCGTTACCGTAAAGATACTTTGATTTCGATGGTAAAAGTAGATAAAAAACCAGAAGTAAAAACAAAGGAAAGCAAAACTAATGACTCAGAAAAATAAAGAATTAAAGCCTAAAAAATCTCAACAAGATTTATCTCAAGAGACAAATTTTGAGCTTCTTAGAGAAATTACTGAAAAACAACAAATAATTCTAAAAAAACATAGAGTTAGTTATGGTGTTTGAGTATTTTTAAATTTTTTATCTGTTTTTATTACTTCTGTAATTATTATTCTTAACTTATACGCTATTAGATATAATCCTCGTCCTGATGAAACTATGTCATTCTTTGTAGCCATTGCTATACTTTCAGCTACCATTACATTCCTTGTTTCTATTAGAACCTTTTTTGCAATTAGTGACAAAAAAGAAAAACTTAATTATATAATCGCTGAAAACCAAAACTATATAGAACAACTTAAAAAATCTATAAAACGTAAAAAAAATAAAACTTTTGGAGAACCAGAAGAAAACCAAAATAATACAATTGAAATTAAATTTAATTTAGATAAGTAAATAGCAGCACGATTTGAGATACGTCAAGTTCTTGAATTCTTGCATTATCACTTAGATTTAATTTTTCATAAGCTAACTTTACTTTAGTGGAATTAAAATTTCTATTTAAAGTAAAAGTTAGTTTTTTTCTTCTATTAGCAAAGCAAACTAAGAAAAACTTAAGCATTTTTTCTAAATTTTCTTTATCAATATTATCTTTAAACTTTAAAGAAATTACGGCTGAATCTACTTTTGGTGCAGGAATGAAGCTATTTTTATTAACTATAAATTCAATTTTTACATCAGCTAAATATTGGCTAGATATCGATAGCTTCGAATAATTTTTTGAATTTTTTTGAGCTACTATTCTTTGCGCTACTTCTTTTTGAACCATTAAAACGATTCCTTTAAAGTTTCAAAAAGATCTATAAATTTTTAAAAGAATATCGCTAGTTATATAGTAGGGAATATTAGCAACTACGTAATAATCTTTAAATTCATCATCATTTAAATTCACATTTAAAAAATCTTGATCTCTTAGTTCAAAATGCAAATCTTTAATTTCATTTTTTAAATGTTCTATTAAAGATTTATCAATTTCAAAAGCTAAAACTTTTTTAGCTTTTTTTAACAACTCTTTAGTTAAATCACCTTGCCCGGGACCGATTTCTAAAACTTTTTCATTTTCGATATTAAAAACATTAACAATTTTGTTAATGATATTTTTATCGCGTAAAAAGTTTTGCCCAAGACTTTTTTTAGCGTTTTTATCTAAATGATTCATTATTTTAAATTAAAAAGTTTTCTTAAATTTGAATTTATTTTATTTACAAAAGCATCCATTCCAAGCTTTTTAATTCCAGCAATATAATAATGCGTAAAAACTACATTTTGTGGAACATTTTTTAAATCTTTATATGGATGAGGTCTTAAATAAGGCGAGTCTGTTTCTACTAATAGTTTATCCATTGGGAGAAATTCAATTACTTCTTTAGCTATTTTTGATGATCCAAAAGTGACAACTCCTGAAAATGAAAAATAGCTATTCAAATTTAGAAACATTTTCGCAATATCAAGTGACCCTGCAAAAGAATGCAGCATAAAATTTAACTTTGGATATTTTTTGACAATATTGTAACAATCAATATATGCGTTATATTGATCATCTTTATCTCTTAAATGAACTATTGCGGGTAAATTATATTCAAGAGCAATTTGAATTTGTTTTTCAAAGAAAACTAATTGGTCTTTTTTAGAAGCTGCATTTTCATAATAGTAATCTAGTCCGATTTCACCAATTGCTACTATTTGATCTTTATGTTTTTCAAGAAGATCTTTTAATTGATTAATATCATTTTTATCAAAGTAGGCATTTTCAGGATGAAAGCCAATTGCAGGTTTAAAGATATCGTATTCTTTAGAAAGCTCTAAAACTTCTAAATTACCTTTAGCTTCTCCGCCGTTGTTAATGATAAATTCGATGTTTAATTTTTTTGAATTATTTACTATTTCTAAAACTTTTGCTTTTGAATAAAAATCATATGAAATATGAGCATGAGCGTCAACGAAATTTGATCTTTTTTTAGCCATTATTTTCCTAAGCAGAAGTTTTTAAACATTTCATCAAGTAAGTCTTCTCTATTTGAATTTCCAATTATAAGTTGCAAAGTATCGAATAAATTATTTAAGTCAACTATTGCTGTTATATAAGTTAATTGGTTTTTAATTTCTTCTCTTGCAGCGTAGGCATATTCAAGCGATTCTTTAAATAATTTTATCTGCCTAGCTGTTGCGAAAATATCTTCACTATTAAAATCAAAGCCAGAATATATCTTTAGTAAATGATCTTCTAAATTTTTAATGTCATTATTTTTTGCTGATATTTTAATAAAATCATCGCTTCATTTAATATCAGATTTTAAATCGCTTTTATTAACTACTTTTATGTAGTTTTTATTGTTTTCTTGAACTATTTTCTTAATATCTAAATCAAATTCATCTTCTGAATTTAAATTATCAAATAAATGCAGAACTATATCAGCATCTAGTATTGCTTTATAAGATCTTTCGATACCTATTTTTTCTATTTCTTGCCTAGTTTTTCTAATTCCGGCAGTATCTATTATTTTGAAAATAAAATTATCTAAATAATAAATCCCTTCAACGATATCTCTAGTTGTTCCGGCTACATTAGTTACTATGGCTTTATCTTCTTTAAGCATGGCATTAAGCAGCGAAGATTTGCCGACATTGGGCTTTCCAACTATCGCAAGCTTAATTCCTTCAAAATAATTAAGCGCAGTTTCAGAGCTTTTAACTATTTTTTCTAGCCTAGCAATTAATTTATTAATTCTAGTTAAATTTATATCTTCTTTTGAATTAGCTTTTAGATCTTCTTCGTAGTCATCGATATATTCCGGATAGTCAATTCCGACTTCTATGCTTCCTATCAATAAAGAAAGCTCTTTTAAAAGATCTTTTATAACTTTACTTGCTGAGCCTTTAAGTTTTGATGCTTCGTTTCTAGCTTGAAGTCTAGTTTTTGACATTATCAAATTATGAATAGCATCAGCTTTTGAAAGATCAAGCTTTCCATTTAAAAAAGCTCTTCGGGTAAATTCGCCAGGCTCAGCTAGCCTTGCGCCATTGCTAATTAATAGCTCTAAGATTTTATTAGTAACTACCATTCCGCCGTGAGCGTTTATTTCAATTAAAGGCTCTCCGACGTAATTGTTATATACGGTGATATCACCTTGGGGCTCACCTAAAAATCAGCTTACTAAAACTTCATCGACTATTTCGGAATTTTCTTTAATAAAACCATATGTAATAGTTTTATTTTCTCCAACTTTTCCGCTAAAGATCTTTGAGACTATGCTTTGGGCATTTTTTCCGGAAATTCTAATTATAGATATCGGCTGGTTGATATTATTTCCTGAAGATATAGCGCAGATTGTGTCCGAATATGATTGATAGTTCATTTTAACTCAAAAAAATAAAAAATAACATAATTTAATTACGTTCTATACGTGTTAGTCAGTCTAAATTAATTTTGAATTCAACTTTTTTATTGAAATCTTCAAATGAAATTTCAGCCATATTATCTTCTACGATTATTTTTTCAATAACGGCTTCATTTCCAACTCAGTTACCATCGGTTATAAGCACTAAATCACCAACTTTTAAATTAAGAAGGTTTTTATTTTCTTCAAATAATTTTTTAGCTTCTTCTTCTTTTTCAAGTGATTTTCTAATTTGATTTTGTGAAACAGGAGTTGGTTTTTCTCCCCCACCACCAGAACCGATAATTCCAGTAACTTGCAAGGTATTACGGATAATATATCACACTAAATCTTGCATGTCAGCTTTAACAAAAATATATCCAGGAAACATATTTTTTCATTTTACTTTATATGCTAGCCCTTTTTGTTTTTTATTTAGCTCAGTTTTGGTTATGCTAGGAACTTTAAAGACTTTAAAAGGTCCATCTTCAGTTGCGCTAAAATCAAAAAATTGCTCTATGTTTTCTGATTTAATTCTATTTTTTAAAGCTTCTACTATCACGGCTTCTTTTCCGGTAATAGTTGAAATTAAATATCAACGAAATTTTGAATTTTGCATACTAAATATTTAAGCCCCCTGCTCTTCAAATTGCGGTAAAAATTAATGTAACAACAAATACAAATGTTGAAAATAAAATTGTAAATACAATTATTTGAAAAAAAGTAGTTCAATTAGTTTTTGCAGTAGGTCATTTTACTCTTTTGACTTCTTTTGCAACTTTTCTAAGATAGTATTTTTTTTGTCTATTTTTTATTTTTTCAAATAAAGGAAATTTTTTCATTATTTATAGTTCTTCTTTATGTAAATTGTGTTTTTTACACTTCGGACAATACTTATTAATTGCAACTCTTTTTTCTACATTTAGAGTTTTATTTGTTGTGTAGTTTTTAACTCTACATTCACTGCAAGCCAAGAAAATTTTCTTGTCATTTTTCATTTTTTATATTATATATTAAAAGTTAATAATTCTAGCTAGATTCTAGTTTTGCTTTTAGCTGCGATATTAAGCGATTTTGCATAAAGCCCGAATAATATAAATGTGCTTTATTTTGTTTATATAGCGTTAAAAACCTAGTTTCATTTTCGGTTAACGTTGGCCTAATTTTTTCTAGTTTTTGACTAATTTGCGAATCTAAAAACACTTCGCTATTAGCTAGCGTTATTTTTGATTTTAAGTTTTTGAGATTAACTTGCGAATTTGAAATTTTATATTCAAATTTTTGTTGCGAGTTTGCAAATTTATTAAGCTTTGTTAGCGTTTTAAATTTTAAATCAGTTCAAAAAAATGCTTCAAATTTATAACTAATATTTTGTTTTATGTAGTTATTAACGCTATCAATAACACAAGATAAAATAATATTATAAATTTCATCAGCGCTATGAATTTTATTACCGATTAAATTTATAATTTGAATTTTTAGTCCATGAATGCGATTTAAATTTTTATTTAAAAATAAATTTATTATTTTGTTTTTTCTAATTGTTGTTGCGCCTAAATTAATATTAAAAAATGATTTTATTTCACTATTTCATTTTTTGATATTTATTTTATTCATTAACTTTATGTTTTATATCAAAAAGCAGTATTCCAGCAGCTACGGAAACATTAAGTGACTCAACGCTTCCGCTTTGAGGAATGTGAATTTTTTCATCAACTTCTACAAGAGCGCTTTTTGATATTCCTTTTTCTTCATTACCAAGTATAAAAGCCATTGGAAAATTGTATTTAGCACTGTAGTAACTAGTTGAATTTTTATCAAGCATGCTTCCGTAAATTCAATAGCTATGTTTTTTCAGTTTATTTAAAAAAGCATTTAAAGAAGAAACTTTATAAAAATTAATACCAATAAAGCCGCCGCTTGATACCTTTAATACATTAGAGGTAATATCGGCACAATTTTCTTTTGGCATAACGATATCTTTAATTCCAGCAGCGTTTGCACTTCTAATAATAGCTCCTAGATTATAAGTGTCCATGATATGATCTAAAACTAAAACTATTTTAGGTTTAGATTCATAGATTTTATTAATATCGCTATAGGTGAAATCAAGCTCAGCTACAAAGCCTTGATGGTTAGCGTTATTAGTTAACTTTGAAAGCTCTAAATTTGAAAGAATTTCAACTTTAAAATTAGTATTTTTAAAATACTTTAAATTTTCTTTTTTAGAAAGGTAAATTCTTTTTAAATTTAATTTACTTTCAATCGCATCAAGGGTTGAATTTTTTCCACCTATAAATAATTTTGCCATGATAGTTAAGCTTATTTTTCCTAAATTAAGTTCTTTTTAAGTAGATCTTCTCTAAGTAAATCAGCGCTTTTATAGTCTTTTAACTCTAGCGCTGCTTTTCATTTTTTATACGTTTGTATTTCACTTGAAAAATCTAATTTATCGTAACTAAATCCTAGCGTGTTAAATAAAAATAAAAGTTTATTTAATGCCTCTAGATCATTTTTGTTTGCGTTCTTTAAAAGCGCATTTACTTCAAACATAAATTTTGAAAATGATAATTCAAAAAGAAATTTCATTTCTTTTGAAACATCGTAAGGCTTTATTTCTAAATTATTAACTTTAGCTAAAAATGAAAGTTTTGTTAATTTTTTATCTAAATTTGAAGCATCTGAAATTAAGTTTTCATTTAAGTTAATATTTGCTGTTAGCGAAGACATTAAAAAAATAAATTTCAAAGTATTACCTGAATTATTTTCTAGAAACGCATCAACTGAAATTATATTTTGAAGCGATTTTGACATCTTTTCATTATTTAAATTAATCTGTCCGCTTCTTAGTCATTTTTTGGTTATATCTTTTTGATAAAGCGCTTGATATTGAATATTTTCATTTTCGTGATGAGGAAAAATTAAATCAACTCCACCACCATGAATATCAAGTTGAGAATCACCAAAATTTTTTTCAATTAACGCTACACATTCTGTGTGTCATCCAGGACGGCCTTGACCAAATTTAGAATCAAATTTAATTCCCTCTGATGTATTTTTTCAAAGTGCAAAATCAGCTTTATTATATTTTTGCAGTTTTGAATTTAAATCAAAATCAAAATGCATATCATCAAGATTTTGATTTGAAATTTTTCCGTAATTATTTAAATTTTTTTCAACGTTAAAATATAAGCCGCTATTTTCTATTAAATAAGCGTTATCTCTTTTGTAAAGCTTATCTAAAAACGATTCAATATACTCTAAATTTTTAGTTACGTATTCAAGCTTTGTAATAGTATCTACGCTAAAAGTTTTTAAGTGATTTAAATATTTTTGCGAATACTTTTGTGCAAGCTCTTTTTCTGAAATATTTTGCTCTTTAGCTTTAAAAATTATCTTGTCATCGATATCGGTTATATTATGAATAAAGATGAAATCTTTTTTTAGATATCTAGCGGCTTTTAGCATTAAATCAAAAGTTAAAATTGGCCGCATATTTCCAATATGAAGCTCATCATAAACTGTAGGGCCGCAGACATAAATTTTAAGCATAATATTATTTAGAAAAGTGTTTTAATATTTAAAACATTTTTATATAATCATACAACATATAATTATTTATTATTTTATCAAGGATCAATTTATCTAAATGACTCTTTATTCACAGATTAAAAACTCAATTTTAAATTCACTAACCAAACTTCAAGCAAAAGAAATTCTGCCAGAATTTGATCTTGATGAAATTAATTTTAATATTAGCCAACCTAATATTCCAGAAAAATTTAATCCTAATAATATCTTTTATCACTATTCAACAAATATAGCTTTTACTCTAGCTAAAAGCTTAAAAACTAATCCTATAGAACTAGCTAAAAATATCCAAAGTGAGCTTCTACAAGAAGATCTATACGAAAGAGTAGATTTTATGGCTCCAGGTTTTATTAATTTAGTAGTTAAAGATATTTATTTTAATAATGCGATTTACGAAATTATTAAGCTCAAAAATAATTTCGGTAAATTTAAAGCAAATAACCAAAAAATAAATATTGAATATGTTTCTGCGAACCCTACTGGATTCCTGCACGTAGGTCACGTAAGAGGCGCTGTTGTTGGAAAAGTAATTTATAACGTTTTAAAATTCGCAGGATATTCAGTAGAAGGCGAATACTACGTTAATAACGCTGGAAACCAAATAAATCTTTTAGCTAGAAGCGTTTTATATTGATATTTAAAGCTACATAAAATATCTTCACCAAAAGTAGAGGATGGCTACAATGGAAAAGATATTCTTTTATGCGCAAAGAAAATAAAAAAAGTATTTGGCAATAAATTTATTAAGCTAAAGGAAAGCCATAAGCTATTTGCAGATTTTAAAAAGTTTTCTTACGAGATTTTATTTGAAGAAATTTTAAAAGATTTATGAAAGCTAAAAATTAGCTTTGATTCAGTATTTTATGAAAGCTCTTTATATGAAAATAGTGATATAGAAAAAGTTTTAGAAAAGCTAAAAAATAAAACTTATCAAGATGGAAATTCACTAGTTTTAAAAACAAGTGAATATGGCGATGATAAAGATAGAGTTTTAGTTAAAAGCGATAAAAGCTTTACTTACTTTTTACCGGACATTGCTTACCATTATTTAAAATTTAAAAAAGCAGATAAATTAATTAATATCTGAGGGGCTGACCATCTTGGATATATTCAAAGAATTAAAGCTGCAATGCATTTTTTAAATTTAAATGATTCAAATTTAGATATATTAACTCTTCAGCTAGTGCGTCTTATTAAAAACGGACAAGAATTTAAAATGTCAAAGCGTAAGGGAACTTCCGTAACGCTTAAAGATCTTTTAAAAGTATCAAATAAAGATTCAATCTTTTTTGGAATGCTTTTAAGAGATAGTAACTCTAAATATGACTTTGATATCGATAAAAATAATGCCAGCGATATTAATAACCCTGTTTATATCGTTAAATACAGTTATTCAAGGGCGTATTCATTAAGCCAAAACTTAGCAAAGCATCAAAAAACAAAAGAGACTTTTTTAAGCGATAAAGCTAAAAAGTTAGTGCTAGAATTAGATTTCTTCCAAGAATTAATTTCGGTAATTACTAAAACGCTAAAACCAAATTTATTAACTCAATATTTAATAAATTTAGCGAATTTATTTAATAGTTTTTATTCAGAGAAAAAAATAAAAGACACCAGCGAAGAAAAACACTACAGCGGGCTGATTCAAGCTTATAAAATAGTGCTATCAAATGCGCTTAAGCTTCTTAATATAAAACCGCCTAAAAAAATGTAGTTTTTATTATAATAATAAATTAGAAAGGAGATATCATGAGAACAATGTTAGAAATTGCAATCGAAGTAATTTCAAAAGATACTACCAGACACTTTACTTTTGAAGAAATCTTTCAAAGAGTTGAAAGTGAACTCGCAGAAGTTTGAGCCACAAAATTTGTAGATGAAAAAAATAGCTACAATGACGTAAGAGTTAGAAAAATGGGTGAATTATATAGAATTCTAACCGTTGATCGTCACTTTAAACACTTGCAAGATGAAACTTGAAAAAGTTCAACATACAAAATTAAAAACTAGGAGTAAAATGCCATTAACAAACGCAAAGGAAATGCTTATTAAAGCCAAAGAAGGTAGATACGCGGTTCCACATATTAATATTAACAATTTAGAATGAGCTAAAGCTGTGCTTCTTGCAGCTCAAGAAGTAAATTCGCCATTAATTTTAGCAACCAGCGAAGGTGCAGTTAAATACATGGGTGGATTTAAAACCGTAGCTAATATGGTTAAAGGGCTAGTAAATGATTTAAATATTAGCATTCCAGTAGCGCTTCATTTAGATCATGGATCATATGAAGGAGTGAAAAAAGCTCTAGAAACCGATGGATATTCATCTGTTATGTTTGATGGAAGCCATTATAAATTTGCAGAAAACTACGAAAAAACCAAAGAATTATTAGAGCTAGCTAAAACTGCTAATTGTTCATTTGAAGCCGAGGTTGGAACCATCGGTGGTGAAGAAGATGGAATTATCGGTTCAGGAGAGCTAGCCGATGCTGGTGAAGCAAAACAAATGGCAGAGCTAGGAATTGACGTTCTTGCAGCCGGAATCGGAAATGTTCACGGGCCATATCCAGAAAATTGAAAATCTCTTGATTTTGACAAATTAAAAGAAATAGTATCAAGCGCTAAAATTGGAATTGTTCTTCATGGTGGTAGTGGTATCCCTCAAAAACAAATTCAAAAAGCTATATCTCTAGGAGTTACTAAAATTAACGTAAACACCGAACTCCAACAAGCAAATCATAAAGCTTTAAGAGAATTTATTCTTTCAAATAAAGACCTTGAAGGAAAAAATTTTGATCCAAGAAAATTATATAAACCAGGTTTTGATGCAATGCAAAAAACCGTAAAAGAAAAAATTCACGAATTTGGATCACAAAATAAAGCTTAATAATACTTAAAAACTTAAATTTAGCAATAACTTTATTTATTTGCTAATTTTTTTTATTTTTTTGCTATTATTATAGGCATGAAACAGCTAAAAAAGCAACATGAAGAAATTCTAAAAGCAGTAGTTGGGGCATATTTAACTCAAAAAAATGAAATTTCTTCTGCGCTTCTTGTTAAAAACTATGGCATAAAATTCTCTCCAGCTAAAGTTAGGTATTTAATGACGGCTTTAGAAGATGAAGGCCTGCTTGTTAAAGAAACTAAATCTAGCGGTAGAAAGCCAACTAATAAAGGTCTTGAATATTATGCAAAGTTTTTATCAAATGCATTTGATTTAAAACTTATTAATAATTTAGAAAAAATCTTTCTAAATCGTAAAGATAATATCTATAGCACAATAGAAGAAGTCACCAAAGAATTAGCGAGCCTTACCGGAGCTACCTTTGTTACTAAATTTAAAGATCCGAATTTAATACTTAAATCTATAAATTTATTTGAAGTTAGCGAGAGCCTTGCAACTATTATTTTGGTGGTGTCTAACGGCGAAGTTTTATCAAGAAAAATTGATATTCCTGAAAATAAAACTATTAAAATTAGCGATTTAAAAATAGCCATGAATATCTTCCAAGATAATTTAATAGACTGCAAACTCATCGATTTAGAAAAAAGGATACTGCTACTTAAAGACATATTAGCTGAAAAAATAATTCAATACGAAGACGTTATTGAATCTTATGTAAAAAGCATACTTGGAATTGGAATTAAAAGCCAAATCTATGGAAGAGAAAATATTATTCTTTCTAGAAAAATAGCTAGAGAAGATGTTAATGAAATATTAAATATCTTAGAAAAAAATTCAATCTGAGATGCTTTAGAGAAAAATTCCAATGACTTTGAAGAAATTAGAATTTCTATTAATTCTAAGGGGGCATTTTTTTCAAAAAGAATTGACGAAAATAATAATTTAACTGAAATTTCAGTAGTAGCTCCCAATGAAAGTGATTCTAATTCAATTAAATCTGGAATTATGCTACTAACTAAAATAATAACCAATAATATAAACGAGAAAGAAAAGGATAAAAATGAAAGAAAACATTCTTAAAAGACATAAATTTAACCTAAAAAATGGTGATGTTGTAACTTCATCTTTAAAATGTTATGCAAGTGATAATCTCCTAGAAAAATATTCAAAAGATATAAAACTAGAAATTGGAAAAGATGAATTTTTAAAAGGCTTTGACAATTTATTAATTAACCATTTAAAAAAATTTGGCTTAAAAAAAGATTTCTACATTTTAGTTAAGCCTAATGGCGCTAATTTAGAAGATGATAGCTTGCAAAATCAAAGCTTAAAATTTGAATTTAGTAACTTCAAAGTTGAATCTAAAGATAAGCAGCCTGAAGAAGCTAAAAAAACTTGTAAAAACGAAGAAAAGCTTAAAGAATTAACTGAAAAAATTGCAAAGCTAGAACAAAACTTAGCCATGGAGCAATACAAAAATATAACCGAGCAAATGACTTTTAAAAATAAAGTCAAAGAACTAGAAGCTTCGCTAAGTGAAAAACTTCAAAGCGCATTAGAAGAAAAAACTAAGCATTTAGAATCTCAATTTGAAGATAGCAAAAAATTTGTGCTTCAAAAATTCTTAGATGCTTTAATGGATCCATTTAATAATTTTGTAATGGCAACTAATGCCGGTAAAAATTCAGATAATGAAATTGTTAAAAATTACTGCTATGGATTTGATATTGTTAAAAAACAATTCATCGACGCTTTAGAGAGAAATTCAGCAAATATAATTGATCCTGAATTAAATTCAAAATTTGATGCAAATTGAATGCAAATAATTGATACTCAAGAAGATGCATCAAAAGAAAACGAAACAATTTTAAGAGTGGCTAGGCTAGGAATAAGCCTAAATAACAGGCTTATAACTCCAGCGCAAGTAGTTGTTGTTAAGAATAAAAAATAAGTTTTAAAAAATTTAGCAAATAATATACTTAACTGCTAAATTTGTGTTATAATTCTTATCGTTAAGAAATAAAAAATTTTTGAAAAAAGGATAAATAAAGTATGGCAAAAGAAATAGTATTAGGAATTGACTTAGGAACAACAAACTCAGTTGTTTCTATCGTAGAAGGTAAAAACCCAACCGTTTTAGAAAACCCAAACGGAAAAAGAACAACTCCTTCAGTTGTGGCTTTTAAAAACGGAGAAATAATTGTAGGAGATGCTGCAAAGCGTCAAGTTGAAACCAACCCAGATACAATTATTTCTATTAAAAGATTAATGGGAACCAATAAAACCGTTAAAGCTAATAATAAAGAATATAAACCAGAAGAAATTTCAGCAATGATTCTTTCATATATGAAAGACTATGCTGAAAAAAAACTAGGACAAAAAGTATCTAAAGCAGTTATTACTGTACCAGCATATTTTGATAACGCTGAAAGAGAAGCAACCAAAAATGCCGGTAGAATTGCAGGACTAGAAGTTTTAAGAATAATAAACGAGCCTACCGCAGCAGCGCTTGCATTTGGACTAGATAAAAATAAAGCAATGAAAGTGCTAGTTTACGATTTAGGAGGAGGAACTTTTGACGTTTCTGTTCTAGATTTAGAAGATGGAACTTTCGAAGTGCTTTCAACTTCTGGAGATAATCACCTTGGTGGAGATGATTGAGATAACGAAATAGTTAAATGATTAACTAAAGAAATAAATACAAAATACAGCTACGATGTATCTAAAGATAAATACGCTTTAGCTCGTTTAAAAGAAAACGCTGAAAAAGCTAAAATTGATCTATCAAATCAATCAGTTGTGCAAATTAATATTCCATTTTTAGCAATGTCAGCTAATGGGCCAATCAACGTTGAGCTTTCTCTAAAAAGAAGTGAATTTGAAGCAATGACTTCACATTTATTAGATAGAACCAGAAAACCTATCGAAGACGCTCTTAAAGAAGCAAAACTAAGTGCTAATGACATTCACGAAGTGCTTTTAGTAGGTGGATCTACTAGAATGCCAGCGGTGCAAGATATGGTTAAAAGAACTTTAGGAAAAGAACCTAACCGTTCAATTAACCCTGACGAAGTTGTATCTATAGGAGCTGCTATCCAAGGAGGAGTGCTAGCCGGACATATCGACGATATATTACTGCTAGATGTAACTCCGCTTACTTTAGGAATTGAAACTCTTGGAGGAGTAGCTACTCCTTTAATTCCAAGAAACACAACCATTCCTGCAACTAAATCTCAAGTGTTTTCTACCGCAGCCGACAACCAAACCGAAGTTACAATTAGCGTAATTCAAGGTGAAAGACAAATGGCAAGCGATAATAAAATGCTAGGAAGATTTAATCTAACAGGAATAGAAGCCGCTCCTAGAGGAGTTCCTCAAATTGAAGTTACATTTTCAATTGACGTTAATGGTATTACTAAAGTTTCAGCGAAAGACATGAAAACTCAAAAAGAGCAAACCATTACTATAGAAAATTCTTCAAAACTTTCAGAAGAAGAAATTCAAAAATTCATCAAAGACGCAGAAGCCAATAAAGAAGCTGATGCTAAAAGAAAAGAAGAAGCTGAAACCATCGTTAGAGCAGAGTCATTAATTGACCAAGTCAAAAAAGCGCTTGAAGCTCAAGGCGATAAAGCTGACGCTAAAACCAAAGAAGAATCAGAAAAGCTAATCAAAGAATTGCAAAATTTAATCGATAAAAAAGATATTCCTACTTTAAAAGCTAAGTTAGAAGAAGTAGAAAATATGATGAAAAACTTTGCAAACTTCGCTCAACAAGCAAATGCTACTAAAGATCAAAGCTCTAAAGACCAAGAAGAAGTAGCTACAGTTGTAGAAGAATAATTAATTTAACTAATTTCGCGATTAAATAAATTTATAAAAGACGCTTTTTGTAACAAAAAAGAGCGTTTTTTATTATTTTTATAAAAATTAAAAAATCTTTGTTTTTGCTATAATTTGTAAATCTTGTAAATTTTTGATTTTAAAAAAGCATATTTGCATTTACACATAGGAGAAATAGTGAAAACTAAAAGGTTTGAAAATAGAAGTTCAATTCCTAAAAAATACAAATGGGATTTAGATTCTATTTTAGATGGCAAAAGCCTGCGAAAGCACATTGATGACTATCAAAAGCTTTTTAGTCGCAGAATTAAAGCTAAAGATCTAAAATTTGAAAACCTTGAAGCGTTTATTGAGGATTTAAAGACTTTAGAAAAACTTTTAATTGTAACTAATAAGATTTCCAATTATATTTCTAATAATTTAAATGCAAATTTAGTTTCAGAAGAAATTAAAAAAGCAGCTAATGAATTTGATTTTTTAAGCAAAAAATTAGAAAGTGAATTTGGAAGCGAATATAACCGTCTTTACAAACACAAAGCAAAGCTAAAGAAATGATATTTAGATCCTAAATTAAGTTTTTATAGACATTCGCTTGATGTGCTGCTAGAAAGCTTTAAATATAAACTTCACGATGAGGTTGAAGAATATATTGTAAAGTCATCACATGGAACTATTTCTTTAGAATCAATTTTTACCACTATTACTGATAGTGAAGTTGTCTTTGAGCCAGCTTTGGACTCTAAGCATAAAAAACATGTGTTAAATACTGCAAATAAAAATGAATTATTAAAATCTAACGATAGCGCTTTAAGAAAAGATGTATATCACAAATATCTTAAAGGCTATCTAAAGCATAAAGAATCTTTAGCGCTTATTTTATTTGATCATTTTAAAGCTATTACAGTTGAAGCTAAAACGAGAAATTATAAGAACACCATTTCAATGCTTTTATCAGAAGATAAAGTAGATGAAAAACTATTAGAGCTTTTATTTGAAAAAACTCAAAAAGCTACTAAAGGCAGCTTTGTTAAATACAAGCAAAATCTTAAAAAGTTTTATTTAGCTAAGTTTAACTCTAAAATGCAGCCATGAGACAGCCAAAGAGAGCTGCTTAAACTTAAAAATAAATACTCAATAGAAGAGGCTCAAAAATTAGCTCTAAGCTCGCTGAAGCCATTTGGTAAAGAATACACAGAAAAAATCAAAGAAGCTTTTAGAGAAAAATGAATTGACTACATGCCTTGTAAAAATAAAATTACAGGAGCTTATTCAATTGGAGCTAGCTTTGGTTTAGATAAAAAATATATTTTAATGAATTATAACTATAGTCTTGATTCAGTTTTTACACTGGTTCACGAACTTGGGCATTCAATGCATTCATACTATAGTGATAAAAAGCAAAATATCTTTAACGCATCTTATCCAATTATTTTGGCAGAAATTGCCTCAATTTACAATGAATTAATGCTCTTTGACTATTTATATGAAAACTCAAAAAGCAAAAAAGAAAAATTTTATTTACTCCAAAAATTTATCGATAACTTTATCGGCACTGTAATAAAACAAACAATGTGAGCTAACTACGAATTTGATTTATATTCAAAAATCGAAAGCGGAGTTGCTGTTAATTCCTTTGAATATTTATCAGAAATTTACTATCAAAACCTAATTAAATATTCAATGAGTAAATCTAAGCCTAAAAAAGATGAAAAATTAAATATCAGTAGCGTAACTGTCCCTCATTTTTATTACTACTTTTACGTATATAAATATGCAATTGGACAACTAGTTGGAATTAATTTTTATCTTCAATATAAAAAAGGCAAATCAAGTGTAATTAAAAATTACATTGAAAACTTTCTATCAATGGGAGGAAGTGATTTCCCATTAGAAATTCTTCAAAAAGTAGGCCTAAATCTCTACAGCGAAGAATTTTACAAAAACGGATTTGATTTTATCGATTCTTTAATTCAAAAATGAATTAAATTAGGTAATTCAATCTTTAAAAAATAATCAAACAAAAAAACAATTTAAAAGGAAAATAATCATGAAAAGATTAACTAAAAAATTAATAATACCTTTAGTAGCTGTTTCAACTCTTCCTACACTTGCTTTAGTTTCATGTGGTAGAAGCGATTCAGAAAATTCTACAGTGAGTAGATTATCATTATCAAGTGATGTAAAAGATAACCAAACTATAACAATAAGACAAAAAGCTTATACAGCAAGCTCTAATAGTGTATATACACCTGTTGCTTTCTTAACTACAGGAGTAAATGGATTTGGTGTTCTTGACTCTGATGCATCATCTAAAAAGCTAAAACCATTAGAAGTTAGAGTTTTTTCATCTCCTACCTTTGAAACAAAAGTTGTACGCGGAGAAAACAATACTTTTACAAGAAGTGTAAAACGTTCAAGCTTTGGTACATTCGCATATAAATTAGGAAGTGCTAAGAAATTTATAGTTACAGTATTTGAAGACGGACAAAAAGTTGACAAAGTTTTTGATAAAGATGATTACAACGTTTATAATTCAGCAAGAGATGATGAAAGAGAACAACAAGGATATGTTCACTTACTTTCAGATGATGTTAGATCAGTTAACTCACCAGAATTTGAAAAAGCTTTAAAAAATGCTGTTCACTTAAAAATCCAAGTTAACACCGACATAAGCTATGTTGATAATAAAGGTGAAATCGCAAAAGATAAAAATGGAAATGCTTACAAATTGCAAGCTAAAGATTTCTTTTTAGGTTATCAACATACATTTTTAGATGTAAATACAACTTATAGATATAGAAATGGTGGAAGTTCTGCACTTGATAAGGCTATATTTGGTACATTTAATACAGCAACTGCTGGTAGTATAAATTCTTTCAACGAACATTTAAGTAATGATGTTAATAGATATCTATGAGATCTTTACAATATAGATGCAAATAAAATTCTAGACGAAGAAAGTTTTCTTACAACTGATTCAGATGGTAATCAATATTTAAACTTATATGAAAAAGATTCTGAAGAAAATGCGACATCAAAAAAAGATGCAACAGATTTTTTAACATTTTTCCAATATTTAAATCAAAGTTATGATTTACAACCAATTCCTACTAAATATATAGAAGATCATTCAAGTGACGAAAAATTATTTACACCTCTTACAGCTGATAAATATCAAGCTTTTAAATCTGAATACGATAAATTAAATAAAGATTCTCTTGTTTACAAAACTGGTCAATACTGATATGGATACGAATCAAAAAACACATTGTTCTTAGGTCAATATTTACCAGAAGGATTCGATTCTACTTCAAACCAATATATAACTATAAAAAATAAAAACTACTATGATCAGTCATGAGTTAATAACCCACAAACATTTAATTACTTTGTAGTTAAATACCAAAACAATCCTTTAGATCCTCAAGTTTATAGTGACAACTCATATAACGAACTAACTGCAGGATATTTATCATCAACAAGTTGACATTCTTTACAATCAAATCAACAAAGTAATATTCTAAGAAATTTAGACAGATATAACTTAAGCTATTTACTTAACTATAATCCTTTAACTTTAGTTACAACTACTTGATGAAATTTAAATCCAACTAAATTTTCAAATGATTCTTCTGGTGTAAACCCATGAGCAAACGAAACTGCTTCTAAACTTTTATACAACGTAACTAATGTAGAAGTAAAAGGCGGAGACGCAGTTAACCTAGTTAAAAACTCAACATCAAATTACTCTAACTCATTTAGAAGTATTTTACAAGCTTCAGTTAACTGAAACGAATGAGTTAATACAGCTTGAAATACAGCAAGCTTACCTTGAATAGCAACATATGGAATGGATGCTAGATTAGACGGAAAAGATGCTGATTTACAACATCCAAAAACTGTAAGAAACGAATACTACAAAAATAACTCAATATTTGTTGTTGACAAAGATGGTAACAAAGTTAATTTTACAAATCTACCTCAAAATAGAAAAGGATTTTCTGAAGATAATACATATTTAGGACCTCTTGATTCTATTCAATTTTCACTTACAACTGATCAAAGATTAAAAAGTGTTGTTTTCGATCAATTAAAAGGCGAAATGAAAAAACTTCTTGACGCTTTCTTCCAAGATAATCCTACATTAGAGCAAAAAGTTAAAATAACAATTCCAGAACCTAGAGCTTGAACCGCTTTAGTTAAAAATAGAATACCTGATTTAAAGAAAGTATTAAACGAATTAGATCCAAGACTTGATATTTCATGAACAGAAGTCCAAACCCTCAATATGTTTCAAATTGATATTCAAATCCAAATAGTTTAGCAGAACATATAGGATGAATCTATGACTATGATGGTGTTACTTCAGGACTAAATGGTTTCACAACATCACGTTTAGGTGTTGATTCTATGTTATTTAATTTAGTAGCAGATGATCAATACAAAACAAGAATGCAAAAATCATTCCCTATGCTTGTTAAGGTATCAGAAGATTTCTTAAAATACTTAACAGATAACAAAATCGTATTTAGAGTTAAAAAAGATAAAAATTACGAACAAAAATCTCTAAATGAAGCAAGAGCTAAAGAAGGTTTTGACGATTTATTCCTAGAAACTTCAGATACAGTTACACATAAACAAGTATTAACAGAATACTTAAAATTACCTCAAAAATACTTAGGAATCGCAAGAGATTATTTAGTAAAACCATCAGCTAAATCTCCTGATCTTACTTTCGAAGTTTTAAGTTCACTTTTCTGATTAAGTGAAGGTAGAACTTTAACCATGGAAGAACTTACTAAATTAGGAGTAGAATTAACCACTTTACTAGGAACAATTCCTGCTTTCGCGCTTTTCCCAGTTGCACAAAGATTTACAGCTCCAGAATCAGGATTACCAACAGAATTTGCATTTGTACCTAATTTATACGGTAGAGGCGTTGAAAATGCAACATTTAAAAACGGTTGATCTATAAAAGGAAACAACGCTGACTTTTTAATCAAAAAAGAAGCATTAAAATAATTTAAAAAATGATTAAATATTTAACTCAAAGAGTTTTATTAGCTATTTTTACAATATTTGCAATCGCAATTATTGTTTTTTTCTTAGTGGCTTATTTTGCGGAAAATCCATTTGTTAAAGAATGGGAAAATTCAGGTTTTAAGGCCGAACAAGCTGAAAGTGTTTTTCAAAGATCAAAAGACACTTATTTAATTAAGCCAGATACTGAATTTTCAAGATTTGAACCTCTTGCATGAATAGATAAAAAAGAGAGTGTTTTTGTTAGATTTGGTTATTGAGTGAAAAGTGTTTTTGATTCAAATCAACCTTTTGGATTTGTTTTTAATCAGAATATTTTATCTAATGCTGATGTTAAAACAATTCCTGCTTATTTCTTTAGATTTCTTCCATATTCTTTAATAATTACTCTTCCTAGTTTTTTAATAAGCGCTAGTTTAGGAATTTTCTTAGGGATAATCGCAGGATATAAAAGAGGAAAATTCTTCGATTGAATAGTTAACCTGCTTTCGCAATTTTTTGTAGCACTACCTATTTTTGTTACAGCTTCTGTAGTTATATTGGTGCTACTATCTGTATTTGGAACTCCGCCACTGTTTTTACTTCCAAGAGATATCGAAATAAACGGACTTTCAAATACTATTGCATCATGAGCTTCTCCAATATTTGTTGTTGTTATAGGTTCGCTAGCTGGTTACATCACTTTCGTTAGAAACCAAGTTGTTACCGTTTTAACATCAAATTATGTTTTAATTGCAAAATCTAAAGGATTAAATCAAAGACAGATATTTTTTAAATACGTTTTAAGAAATATTTCAATTCCTTTAGCAGCTACACTTATTCCATCATATATTGGACTATTATCAGGAGGAGTTGTAATCGAAACCTACTGAAGAGTTCCAGGAGTAAGTAACGTTATAGTTAACGCCTTCCCTAATGGAGAGATTAACATCATAATGTTTAGTACTGTATTTTTTACTACTCTTTCAGTATTTACCACCATTATAGTTGATATTTCTTTTGTCTTTTTAGACCCAAGAATTAGATACTATAGTTCTTCTACATCATTATTATTTTTATTCAAACAATATCTTGTTAGAAATAAAGAAAAAAAGTTTGCACAAGCTAAAAATTAAGAAAGGAACATGTGAAATTATCATCAAAAGAATTTAATAAAAAATACAATCTTAATGAAAAAATGCTTCAAAATTCATTAGTAAGACATGTTCCTAAGGCTAACCTTCAGTTTAATAACGCTGCTGGAAAACCTAAAAAACTTCTTAATGAAATTTTAAAAAGATATTTTTCTACCTGATTTTTTTCACTAGCTTTAGTTGTATTTTTAGCGGTTTTAATATTTTCAATAGTAATATCGCTAACTTCAAAATATTCTTCTAGTACTTCAATTAATAACACATCAGGACTTACTTATACTTTACTAGATGGAAAAACTCAAATCGGAACATCTAATAGAACTGCATCGCTGCCTCCTGTGTTTAACCCATTTGTAAACCTTACATTAGGTTCTTCTGGGATTAGTCAGCAAGTTTATAATAATTCTGTAACTCTTTGAAATAGTGATTCATATTTCCATGGTCTTGTTTATAAAACTGTATTTAATCCTGACAATACCTCTGTTCGCTTAGAAGATGGAAATTTATATGTAAATGCTTATAGCTTTTATAAAGCAGATTCAATTAGCATTATTTTGGCTCAATCTCAACAAAGAGGCTTAATTGCAAAAGATTTAACTCAAGATCAAGTATTAAGCTACATCGAAGAAATTAAAAGACTAAATCCACAAATTAATTTAAGCACTTATTTAGGAACTAATTCTGCTGGTGTTGATGTTTGAACTTCATCATGAGTTGGAACATGAAATGCAATTAGACTTGCAGTTATAGTGTCTTTCATCCAAACAATGATTGGTGTATTTATTGGAGCTTATTTAGGTTTTCATGCTGGATCACTTTTAGATACTATTGCTATGAGAATAATAAGTATTATTACTTCTCCACCAACACTTATTTGACTTTTAATAGCCTCATCTATATTTGGAACTTCTGATCTAACTTTAGCTATTACTTTAATAGTAGTAGGATGACCAGGTAGCGTTGGAATTACTAGGCTATATATAATAACCGTTAAAGATTCAGATTTTATCCAAGCTTCAAGATTAGTAGGGGCTTCTAAAATAAGACTTATTTTAAGACACGCTCTTCCTGCAATTGTAGGAAAAATAGCAAATAGCTTCGTAGCTTCTATTCCTTCAATTATTTTATCTGTATCAGCTTTAGCATTCCTAGGATTTTTCAAGGGAAATACCGCTAATCTTGGTTCAATACTTTCAAGTGCGCCATCAGAAGCTGGTACAAATATTTGAATTTTAGTTCTACCAGTCGGAATTCTTTTAAGTATTTCACTATCACTACAATTTATAGCGTTAGGAGTTCACGATTCACTTGATCCTAAAGTAATTCGTGGGAAATAGTTATGAACACTAAAAAACAACTTCTTAAAGCTAGAAATTTAAAAGTAAGTTTTAAACTTAAAAAGAAAAATTTCTTAAACATCGTTAGAGGTGTTGATTTAGATATCTACCCTGGTGAAATAGTAGGACTAGTAGGTGAATCTGGTTCAGGAAAATCTGTTACTTCAAAAGCTCTTCTTTCAATTAACGAAAACGCTTTCATGAGCGCTAAAGAGCTTTGAATTGATGATATTAATTTACTTGATCTAAACAAAGAAAGCAAGTGAGTAAAAATTAGAGGACAAAAAATCGGTTACATCCCACAAGATCCTCTAACTTCACTTAATCCTACTCGTAAAATCGGTAAGCAACTTCTTGATTCTCTAAATCAAAATAGCGAATGAAAAACAAAACCGCTTGCAGAAAAAAAAGAGTATCTAATAGGTCTTCTGAAAAAATTTGGAATTAGAAATGCTGAGCAAGTATTTGAAATGTATCCACATCTTCTTTCAGGAGGAATGAAACAAAGAATAGTAATCACTATGGTAGTAGCTTTAAAGCCTCTACTTATAGTAGCCGACGAGCCAACTACTGCGTTAGATCCTACCGTTCAAGCATCGGTTTTAAAACTATTTGAAGATATATGTCGTGAAATGAAAATTTCTATAATTTTAATTTCTCATAACATTTCAGTTATTGCTAAAGTCTGCGATTATATCTATGTAATGTACGCTGGAAAAATTGTTGAAAAAGGACTTAAAGAAGAAATTTTTACCGATCCAAAACATCCATATACATGAGCGCTTATTTCTGCAATTCCTGAAAATAAAGAGCAAAGGCTATATTCAATAAAAGGAACTCCACCAGATATGTCTAATCTTCCGGTTGGAGATGCATTTGCGCCTCGCAATGAATATGCTTTAGAAATAGATTTCTTAAAAGAACCGCCTTTATTTGAAGTTACTAAAACTCATTATGCTGCATCATGACTACTTCACCCTGATTCACCAAAAGTAGAACTTTCAAAAGAATTAGCAGCCAGACTTAAAAATTTTAGAAAGGTATTTAAAAATGAAAGCCAAAACACAAGAAAATAGTAAAAAAATTCTTGAGATTTCAAATTTAAAAAAATATTTTCTAAATAAAAACTCAGTCAATAAAGCTGTTGATAACGTTTCTTTTAGTGTATCTGAAGGTGAAATAGTAGGACTAATCGGTGAATCTGGTTCAGGAAAAACTTCCGTAGCTAGAACCATAACAAGGTTTTACGAAAACTATAATGGTTTTGTTACCCTAGATTCAAAAATTATTTCCGGAAATAAAATCTCTAAAAAACGTCTTAAACACATGCGTAGAAACATGCAAATGATCTTTCAAGATCCAATGGCATCAGTTAACGGGCAAAATAACGTTTATAGTATTTTAAAAGAGCCGCTAGTAGTTAATGGCGTTATCCAAGAAAAAGTTAAAAGAGTTTTAAAATCTTGAAAACAAGTAAAAAAGAATTACTTTTATACTTTTTTAGAACTAGCTAAAAAACTAGAACTAGAAGATAAAGCTTTAATTAATTCACTTTTTGAACCGTTTTATACAAAATGAAGTAATAAATTTCAAGAGCTAACCGATGAAGATTTAAATTTAGAAGATTTATATAACTCATTTGTTGCTTATCTTGAAGAAAAAAATAAAATCTATTCAGAGCTTATTAATAACTTATATTCACTTTCAAATCAATTAATTGAAAAATTTGAAGAAAAAGTTAAAGCCTTCGAAGAAGATAAAATGGATACCGATAAAACTAGGCTAAAGCTAGCGCTAGATAATTACAATAAAGAAAAAAAACTAAATAGAAAAAATAAAGCTTACTTTGCTTCTTTAGATACATTCAAAAATACTTTTAAAGAATTTAAAGATTCTTTTAATAACAAAAAAGAAACTAAAGCAATTGGAAAAAGCATACTTGATTCACTTTTATCAGAGGTCAAAAACGAAGCAAAGCTTGCTAAAAACTCAGCGCTGTCAAGTGCTAATTTAAAAGAATATGACTTTTATATTCACTTAAACCAAGTTTATAAATTCTTATATAAATTAGTTAAAAGCAATTACGCTAAGTTAATGTATTTTGACTTTGAAACTGGTAAAACTTTTAGAGACAATCTTTTAAATTATGCAACTACTTATTTTGTTTCTAAATTTAGCGATTCTTCATCATGAACAAATGAAAAATTTAAAGAAAACTTCAAATTTAGTTTAGATGAGTATTTAAATAATTCACAAAAAAATAAAAAGCAAATCGATAAAGACTTTGCACAAAACGTAAAAACTTTTAAATCAAGCCTTAAAAAAACTTTTAAAAACTTCTTTTTAAAACCTGATAAAAATCCAGAAAAACTTGCAAAAGCAAAGAAAAACTACGAAGAAGCTCAACAAAACTTTGACAAAGAACTTGCTAAATACATTGAAAAATTTGAATTAAAAATTCAAAGAATTAAAGAAAAAATCAAACACCAAGACTCTCTTAGTGATTCGCTTAAAAAAGTAGAAAAAGACCTAGACTCTAAATTTAAAGAGTTAAATGCAAAATACGTAGAGTTATACAAAAAACAAAGAATTTTACCACTTGAAACTAAAAAAAATAAAACCCCAAGCGAAGCTAGAAGTCTTAAAAACGCAAAAGTAGAACTTAGCGCTCAAGAGTCTTTAGTTAAAGAAAGACTAAAATCATCTAAAGCCTTTAACTTAGAGCAAAAATATCTAAATATAGATATCGATAATATAAACCTTCTTCTTGGAATTTCAAAGCTTGATGTATTTATCAAAAAACATCCTTATCTAGAAGCGTTAAATTGACTTTTATATCCATATAAAGTACTTAAAATTAGAGCGCTTTACATTAAATCAACAATTTATAAAGCACTAGAAGACGTAGGATTATTAAAACAATTCGCTTATAGATATCCACATGAATTTTCAGGCGGGCAGCTTCAAAGAATAGTAATCGCTCGTGCTTTAATTATTAATCCTAAAATAATAGTAGCCGATGAGCCTATCGCATCTTTAGATATTTCAATTCAAGCCCAAATAGTTAATCTTTTAAAAGATTTATGTAAAAAGAAAAATATCGGAATAATTTTTATTGCCCACGATTTATCAATGGTTGAATATATTGCCGATAAAGTGCAAATAATGCACCTTGGGAAAATTGTAGAAAGCGGAAAAACCGAAAAAGTTTATACGTCTCCGCTGCATCCATATACCAATACTTTATTTCAATCTATTCCTAAAATATCAAATGCTAATGAAAAATTTCAAGAAATATCATTTGATACTAAATACTTAGAGGAACAAAAATTCCCTAATGCTACATTTTTAAAAGAAGTTGAAGATAATCACTATTTATTTGGAACAGAATCACAAATAAATAAATGAAGTAAAAAACTTAAAAATGTGAAAAAAACTTAGCCTTTATTTAAAAAGAGAAATAAAATCAAAATATTTTATTTTAGTTTTTTTAACGTATTTAATCTGCTACGCGCTAGCACTTGGATTTTTTCTTTTAATTAATGAATTTTCGCTAAAGCAAAAAAATTCATTAATAGATGTATTTACTACCGTTAGCGTTATATTTACGGCCGTTTTGCTTTTAATACTAATATTTAGATTTGGTTTTTTAAAAAATTTATTTACTTTTTTTAAGAAAAACCATGAAAATACCAAAAAGCTTCGCCAAGAATATAAAAGCAAAAAGCTTTCATACGAAGAAAAACAAGCTTATAAATATTTAAACCAGCAAAAAGAGGCTAAAAAACCTAAAGTAAAAACAAGTAATTTCCCATTTGTTTTTATCGCACTTCTTTCGCTAATTATTACCATTATAGTGGCTATAATTAGCTTTAACTTATAAAATTTACCATTGCTGAAAACTAGAAACTTTTGTTTCTGGTTTTTTTATTTTTATTTTGAAAAAAATTTTAAAAATTATGATACAAAAAATATTTATGTGGTAAAATTTGTTTATAAGTGGGAGGAAATGGTGTTCGGACAACAACTTAGAAATTTAGATGAAAAAAACAGAATAGCCCTGCCTCCTGCTTTTAAAAGCAAGCTTGTAGAGCCTCTGTATCTAACAATCGGTTTCGATGGGCAAGCAGATTTAAGAAGTGAAAAAGAATTTGAAAAATTTTCAGCCTTCTTAGATCAAAAAAATCCATTTGACGCAAAAATTCGTCAAATTAAGCGTCAAATAAACTCAAATACTTTTGAGATAACTCTTGATAAACAAGGAAGAATTACAATTCCAGCTAGAATCATGCAATGAATTTTTGCAGGAGAAGAGCTAGGAAAAGAAATATATTTCGTAGGTGCTAAAGACTACGTTGAAATTTGATCGAAATCAAAATTTGAAGCATTAAATGAAAAAGTAACTCCAGTTGGACTAGAAAAACTAGTAGAACAGGCCTACAATGAAAAATAATCACATTCCTGTGCTGCTAAATGAAGTTTTAGATAACCTAACTTTAAAAGAAAATGGAGTTTATATAGATTTAACTTTAGGAATGGGAGGGCATTCCAAAGAAATTCTAAAAAGAATTCCTAAAGGAAAATTAATAGCCTTCGATAAAGATGACTTTGCTATTAAAAACGCTTCTAAAACATTAAGTGAAGTGGCTAATAACTTTGAAATCATTAAAAGCGATTTTAAAGATTTTAAAGAAGAACTATCAAATCTTGGAATTTATAAAGTAGATGGGATTTTAGCTGATTTAGGAATTTCATCACCGCAAATAGATAATGCTGAAAGAGGATTTTCATATCTAAAAAATAGCACATTAGATATGAGAATGGACCAAAGTCAAAAGCTATCAGCTTATGATGTTGTTAATTTATATCCAGTTGAAAAACTTGAATATATATTAAAAACCTATGGTGAAGTTAAAAATTATAAATACATAGCTTCTAAAATTATTGAAGCTAGGCCAATAAATACTACCTTAGAGCTAGCAAATTTAATTAAAAGCGTTACGCCTCAAAAACTTTTAAAGCTAAAAAACCCAGCTAAAAATGTTTTTCAAGCCATAAGAATTGAAGTTAATAACGAGCTAGATTCAATTCATCAAATGCTTAGCAGTATTGAAGACTTATTAAAAGTAAATGCATCGTTATTAATTATTAGCTTTCATTCTTTAGAAGATAAAATCGTTAAAAATTATTTTCAAGAATTAACAAAGCCAAAACTTCCTTCTAAGATGCCAATTCAAGAGGATAAATTCTTTGCCACTAGAAGAATTTATCCGTCAAAGCAAGAGCTGAATTTAAATTCAAGATCAAAAAGCGCAAAGCTTAGAATACTAACTAAAATAAAGGACTAAAAATGAAAAAACTATTTCTATGAGAAATACATTCTGATAAAGTTTCTTTATCAGAATCAATATATATAGATAATTTAAATTATTCTAATATTGCTAATTATATGTATAACTTATATGGGCAAGAAATGCATAATAATTTAGCAAAAATGTCACAAAAAGTTAGTGAAATTAAAGCTGAAGAAAATCAAAAAATTAATTTTGTAGTTTTTGATTCTTCATTTTTTGGTCAAAATTTAAATTCAAAAAAATTTCAAGTATCTTTATCTAAAAGAGAAGTATTAAATTCATACCAAGAATTTAGTAGTGAAAACATCCTAGATTTAGTAGACAAAAAAATATATGCATTTTTAGAAGAAAATAAAATTAACTATGTGGGGAAAGCTAATATATTTTCTTATGTAACACTAGGACATAGCCAAGAAGATTCGCTGTTTCAAGTTGAAAAATCTTACGATAATTTTCCAAAAAATACAGATTTTGAAACCATTAACATATTTTTTAGCGTAGCAATATGTGAGGATCAAGTCTTTTACAACAAATACAAAAAAATATTAGAGTTTTTATCTTTTGATAATAATTTTGTATTTTACAAAGAAAGCCTTTTAGCTAGCTATAAAGCTGGTCAAAAAAGCAAAAAGCAAAATTATTTTTTACTTAAATTAAATCAAAATAGTAGCGAAATAGTTTTAAGAAATAAAAACCATGTTATAAGACATAAAAACTTATTTTCAAAGCTTTCTAGCGAAGTTAATTTAAAAACAAAAAGCCAACAATTAAAATTTTTAAATAACAATTTAAACTTAGATTTAAATTCTAGTGATTTAACTTTTTTAAAAAATAATCTTAGCGATTTAGCAAAAAATCTAGTCGATGAACTTAGCTATCTGCCAATAGAAAATCTAGAAATATCTTCTGAAAATGTGCATCTAGCCAACATCATGGCTACGCTGCTAAAAGCTCAAAAAACTAGTTATAGCGTTGAATCTATTTTTAATTTAAATCAAGAAAATAGCTTTGAAAAATTTCTGCTAAATCAAGCTATTTTAAATTCTAGCATTATAAATTCAAGCGAATTAAAAGTAGAAAATCAAACCGTTACAACTAATATAAAACCTAATTTAAATAAAAGATGATTTAGTTTTAATTTATTTAAATATTTTTCAAATAAATAGGCTTAAAATCGCAAAAAAAGTATAAAATATAAATAATATTTAGTATTAACTTAAATTTACATAGAGGATTCATAAAATGAAAAACATATTACATAGCGATAGTTATTCAGAAAAACCAGTTTTTGATGATTTAACTTCATCTGAGAATTTATATGACAATGAAGCTGCTAACGTTTCTAAAATTAAACTATGCGTAATTGGAGTTGGAGGTGGAGGAAATAACGCTGTTAAAATGATCCAAGCAGCTGGTTTTAGCAACGTTAATTTCATTATCGCAAACACCGACGATCAAGCGCTTTCACTAAATCCATGTGAAAATAAAATTTCTCTAGGAAAAGACACTAGAGGTCTTGGAGCAGGATCTGATCCTGAAATCGGAGAAAAATCAGCTAGAGAATCTGTTGACGAAATTGAAGAAGCCTTAAAAGGTGCGGATGTTGTTTTAGTTACTGCAGGACTAGGAGGAGGAACCGGAACCGGAGCCGCTCCTGTTATTGCCGAAGCTGCTAAAAAAATGGGAGCGCTAACTATTGGTATTGTTACAACTCCATTTAGCTACGAAGGGCCAAAGAGAAAAAGAATTGCTAAAAATGGAATTCAAGAACTTTCTAAAGTAGTTGATTCATATATCGTGTTATCAAATGATAAACTTGCTGAAAACTTTGGAGATCTTCCAATTGAAGATTCATTCCAACTAGCTAATATTACTTTAAAAAATATTATTTTGGCATTCCACGATATTTTATATAGAATCGGAACTATTAATATCGACTACGCTGACGTGGTTAAAATTTTAGGCGGATCAGGACTAGCTGTTGTAGGAATAGGACAAGCTACCGGTAAAGATAGAGCTACTAAAGCAGTTGAAAAAGCTTTCGAGCAAAACTTATATGAATATCCAATTAAATCTGCTAATAAAATTTTAGTTAATATTCAACATGATAAAAAAGCTACACTTCACGAAATTAATACTGCAATTAAAAAAGTGCATGAAATTCTTTCACAAAATAGAAGTGATGACCAAGAAGAATACGATTGCATCATCGGTCAAGAAGCAGTTGAAACCAAAGACAACGCTGAAGTATTTAAAGTATCAGTTATCGCCGGTGAAGCAATTATTTACACCGAAGAAGAAGTTAGAAGAAATCCAAGTTTATTAAATATGGATACTTCTCGTGAAGCTGCAAAAAGTTTTATAGGCGACTCTATAGATCGTGATAAAATAGTAGAGGCTCAAGATTTTCTTGAAAATGAAGATTTTGATAAAGACTTTTCACAGTCTTTTGAAGAAGAATCACCAGTAAGAAACTCTTCAGCCGAAGCTCAAGCTTTCCATCAAAACAAAGACGAATTTGATATGTGACTAATGTCATCTACTCAAGAAGTAGCTCTAGAAGAATCGCAAGAAGAAATTAGAGAAACCTTTAGTAAGCCTGAAGAATTCTATCAAGATTATTCTCAAGAAAGTTTTGATAATTCACAAGAATTAGTTGGGGATGATTCTGGTGAATTTGAAGCCTTTCAAACAGAAGAAGTCAAGACCGAAGACTCTGGCAAATATTCATTTAGCAAATCATATTCAGATTTTAGCAGTGATTCACAAAATCAAAGCCAAACTCAAACAAGTACTCAAGAAAGTAATTTCGCATGAGACTTAGATGAAAGCTTACAAGAAAAGACTTCTACAAATGAATTTCCTTTTGGGCGTAATACCCATGAAGCTTCTGCTTCAACAAAGGAAGACGAAGCTGAAGAATCTCAAGAAGAAGACGAAGAAGATAAATATAGTTGATTTTAATTTAGTTGATGTCTGATGAAAACTTAGGATTTTAATCAACACTTTAAATTCTAAAATCTAATAATTGAAATTTAAAAGCTCCCTTTGTTGGAGCTTTTTTTGTTTTTTTATTGAAATTTTTCTTTTTTACGTTTTTGGAAAAACTCTTCAGCTTTTAGCATTTTTTGAATGTAGGGCTTATCATCAAAATGCTTAATAGGTTGCGCGTTTACTCATAAAATTATCAAGTAATAAACCACGATTTTATGTTGCAAAATATATTCTTCTTGGTAATCTTCATAGGTTTCTAACAGCAGCTTTTCTCTTTCAGGTGATAAATGCCCGGCGCAAATAAAATAAGCTAGATCAAAATGCTTATCTCCCATTGAAGCGTATTCTCAATCGACAAAATACATCTTATCATCAACGCCTCATAATAGATTGCTTTGATAGATATCATTATGCAACGGAGCATTTCCTTTCATGTTAGATAGAATCAAATTTACCTTAGAATAAAAATTATTAATTTCATCGATTTTAATATTTTTTGAATTAATAATTTTTAGATATTTTTTAATGCGCTCTGATAAATTATTTTTAGGAAAATTACATCCAGAATTATGCAACTTTTTAAAATTATGCGCTATCTTTTTAATATTTTCATCGCTAAGCTCTAACTGCTGAGTTTCGATTCATTTTCAGGTAACTTCTTTTTCACTATCAGAGATAAGCTCTGGCACAAAATCTAGCTTTTTAAGCTCGCTTAAATCTAACCGGTGATTAAATCCATTATAGGTTTTTTCTTGTATAAATAAATCACCTTTTTTATAAGAAATATTAGTATAACCTACTTCTATTTTTTCTTTACTTTCCATTATTACTTTCTTGTTTTGTTCCTAAAAAAAGCTCTATTAATTGATCTTGAAAAATTTCTCCTGAAATTGAATATGGCAAGCTTCGCGCCAATACTTCATGATGATATCTATCTAAAGTAGTATCGCTAAGTTTTAGATAAACTTTTTGCTTTAATAAATTTATTTCATCAACGCTTATTCCAAGATTTGCAAGCTTAACAGCCTTTTTATTTTCCTCATCATAGAAAAATAAATCACCATTTAATTTTCAATCATGATCGTCAAAGACTTTTTCTGAGTGAGGCTTTTTATCTGGAAGGTTATATCCTATTTTATAAACAAAAACTACTTTATGTTCTTTGGTTATTTCATCTTCTCTTTGTGATGCATCTAAATTAGGATATTGCTTATAAAGCATATCGGTAGTAATTAAAAAAACCTTTTCACCTAGCTTTTTAGAAAGACTATACTTTTTAACAAAAAACTTTTCAGTAGCTTTAAGCGCTAAAAATACTTTATTTGCGCTCTTTTTTAAAAAGACAAGGTTTCTATCGCTATAATCTATAACTTGCGCTCATGACAATAATTTAGCGTTGTAGCTATATTGACCAGATTCATTTAAATAATATGGTCCTGGCATATTATATAAACCTTCATATTTATCAAAGTTTTTAAGCGAAATTTTATTTCACTTATATAGCTGGCTTGTATATTGAGAAAAGTCTTTGACAAAAAACTCAACGTAGTTATTTTCGTTGCCAAAATTTCCACTAAGTTTTACCGGTGGAGTTTTTTTAACTAAATTTAGTTTTTTAACTAAATTAGTTTCAAGTTCAAGTAAAAGATCTTGTCTTTGGTGTTTGTAGGTATTAAAATTTAATTCTTTATCCATAAATAAATGTAAATAAAAAACTTATTAGCTTTTTATATTTCCTAATTAAGTTATATAAAAAATAAAATTTATTAAGCAAATAATACTAAATTATTGTGTTTTTATTTCTTGCTGGCATCTAGCTAAAAAGCCCTTAATATCGCTAAAGCTATCTAAAACGCAGCCACTAGCTCTTTCGTGGCCTCCGCCATTATATTCTTGGCAGATATTTCTAACGCTAGGACCATTTGATCTGGCTTTAACTTTAATTTTGCCATCTTCCATTTCAATAAATTGAACTCAAATTGGATGTCCATTAATATTAGCTATTAAATTAACGTTAACCGCATCATCGGAACACTTGTTAAATCTTTTAAGATCTGTTTGCTTAGTTACTATATAAGCTACGTTTTGATATGTTTTTAAGCTATTAATTAAAAATGCGTTATATTGAAAGTCATCTTTAGAAACTAGTGACATATTAAGAAGAAGCTTATTGGCGTCAAAACCGGTTTCGTAGAGCTTTCATAAAATATGAAAAGTTCTAGCGCTGGTATTTGAAAATAAAAATCTTCCTGAATCAGTATTAATTCCTAGATATAAAAATTCAGCTGCTTTTTTAGATATTTTTCAGTTTTCTAAAAGGGCCATGTGAGCGATCATTTCATCGCAAGCCACATAGCTTGAATCTACTCATTTAAGCTTGGTATTTAGATTATCTTCATCGTTAGGATGATGATCTATTCTTAAAACTTCTAAAAATAAGTTTTTATCTAATAGATACGAATTTTCAACTCATTTTTTATCGCTGGTGTCTACCACGATAGCAAGTGAGTTTTTCATAACTTCTTCAGTTACTAGATTGTTATCCATTTTAATATCTAAAAATTGGAAGTTATTTTTAGAATCACCTACGCAATAAATTTTTTTATCAGGAAAATTATCTTGAAGTAAATTCTTAAGACCAAATTGAGATCCAAGGCAGTCTCCATCAGGAATTACGTGATGAAAAATAACAATTGAATTGTGCTGCTTTATTTTTTCTACTGCTAATTTATGTGAATTAATTACCATTTTCATATTTTAAAATCTCTGCATTTAATTTTGCTAATACTTTAGGAATTTCATCAATGCTATCTAAAGTAATTCCTGAGGCATTTTCATGGCCTCCGCCATTGAATTCTTTAGCTATTAAATTAACTTGAGGGCCGCTAGATCTTAGACGACCTCTAACTTTTTTATCTTCAAGTTCGATAAATAAAACTCAAATTAAATTATTTTCAATGTTTGCAAGTTCATTAACAAACATTGCAATTTCATATGAATTTAAATCAAATTGTTTTTGAGTTTCTTGGCTAGCATAGTAATATAAAACTCTTCCATCTTTTTGAAAATTAGATAGTAAATGTCCGGTGAATTTTAGCCCTTTTAAACTTCTTTTTGAAAGGTTTTTTAAAATAAAACTAGGATGAAATTTATTTTTCATTAAAAAGCTAACTAGATTATAAGTTCTTCTACTAGTAGCTGGATATAAAAATCTTCCAGAATCGGTATTTATTCCTAAGTATATAAAACTAGAAGCTCTTTGGCTTACTTTTCATTTTGAATCATAGGCAAGCTTAGCGATCATTTCAGCGGCAGCCACGTAGCTTGAATCTACTCATAGATAATCGTATTTAATATCTGAATCATTAGGATGGTGATCTATTCTAAGCTTAGCTGTTGTTTTATTTTCGTATAAAAGCTGCGCTTCTTCGATTCTATCACCGCTTGACGCATCGTTAACTATAGCTAGTGAATTTGAAAAGTCTATGTCTTCGAATTTATCAAATTTAAAATCCATAAATTCAAATGAATTGTAGTTATTTCCAACGCAATATACTTTTTTATCTGGATAGTTATCTCTTATTAATTCTGCTAGTCCAAATTGAGATCCAAGGCAGTCTCCATCAGGACGAATATGATGAAAGATAATAATATTTTGATATTTTTCAATTGCCTCTCTTGCAATTTTTGATGAATTAATTTTCATTAGTCTCCTAAAATTGTTATTTTAAAATCATTTTCATTTTCTATATAGTTATAATTTGGATTTGTCATTATTTCATTTACATAATTTGTATATAAAAGAAATTTAGAATTTATATCATTTATAATTTCAACGCTTTTTTTATCGTCAAAGCTTTGAGAAAATTTTAGCGTTTCATAAAAGTTAGATTTATGCGTTTTAATTATTTGATAATAATAAGATATATAGTTATTAAAACTATCACTAACTTTTTTTAATTTATCTAAAGTTTCTTGTGACAAATTAGTTGAAGTTATATTTGACGCAATTGAATTCAAAGAATTAATGATTAAAGTCTCTAACTGACTTTGATGTTCGGAAATTTTTCCTCATATAAGCTCGTAGATTTCCAGAAATTCTGGCGAATTTGGCTGTCTTCCGCGTAAAACATCTTTTTCTATAATTTCAACTGATTTTAAAATTGCGTTAATTGAAGCACCAAGTTGGATGTAGATATTATCATTAAAATGATCTGGGTTATCTATAGAGTCTTGGTTTATTTTTTTAGCATTTTCATAATAATTATCAAAAGCGGCTTTTAAATATTTATTAGATGAATTTTCTAGTTTATTATGTTTAGCTTCAACTTTAGAAAAAGCTTCGTTATATGTGTTTTTATAAGGATAAAAACTAAAAGAACTACATGAACTTGCCGCTAAAGCAGCAGGCAAAGAAAGCGATAAAATAAATAGTTTTTTAAAAGGCTTTTTCATTATTATTTATTATATTAAATTAAAAAAATAAATATCTCTACTAAAAGCTATTTACTTTTATTATTAATTAGGAAATTTAGTTATTAGTTGTTAGTAGCTCTAACGGTTGATACAACACTTTCTGCAAATTGATCAAATGTTGGGGCATTTGTACCATTTTGAGAAGAATTTTGAACTGTACTAAATTGTGAGTTAATTCCTGATCTAAATTCGTTTTGAAGTGTTGTTCCAGGTGAGTAATATGCAATATTTTTATCTGGATCTGCTGAAACTAGAAGGAATTGGTTATATGCTGATAATGCGTAAGGGTTTTTTAATCCTTCAAAAATTTGTTTTGTTGCTGGTTTTGAAAATTCTGTTGTAGGAGTTACGTATCCAACTTTTCTTTGGAAGTATTCAATTGCAGTTTCCATTTTTGTTGCATCAGTAGCATCAAAGTTTAATTTTTTATTTGATAGAAGTCATTTTAGGAATAATCTTGTAGCGTTATTTCCTGCTTCATTTGAGTGAATTCCAATTAAGCTTGGCCCTTGAACGTATACAACGTTTTTAGGGTTTTCATTTTTTCATTTTCCAGGAACATTTAACGCAATAATTTCATTTTCATTTAATTGGTTTGCGGTTGTTATTGATTTAACTGTATATCCAAGTGAAGATAAAGCAGTTCCGTCAGTCATTCCATCTTTAACTAATACAAATACTGCGCTTACGCCTCTAGAGCTTTTTCCAGTACCCATATAAACAAAGTTACTATTTGAAGCAGAAGCAGCTGATTGTACTTTTTTCACCATTTTATCTAAATCAACTTTAGAATCTTGACCTGTATTTTGAAATAATACTAAAACTTTTGAGGTTTCTGTTTTTACTGCAACTCCAGCTTTAAATGCTGTGTCGTCTGCTTTTTTATCTAATTTATATCCGTTTCTTCCTAAAGCGCTTTCTTGAACATCGCTTGTGCTTAGGTAAACTTCATATGAAGGTTTTTTATCGGTTGCACCTTTTTTAAGAGTGTAATCTACTTTATAATTAGCTGTTTTTGTAGCAGCTTCAACTACACCTGAGTTAAGAGTTGAAGTTGAATATGAAGGAACTTCTGAGTTTACATATTCCTTTGAATTAGTTACTTTTGTAGAGTCGATATATGATCTTCCTCAGTGTGATGTTGAAACAATTCCCATTGCGAATCTATGTGTAATCATTAAAGTTGTTGTACGAACGCTTCCGGCATTGTTTTGGAAAACAAGTCCACCATTTTTTGAGGTTTCAACAAATTTATCATAAATTTCTTTACCTTTATCTTGAGTTGGTGATCCCTTTGTTGTAAGACCTGTATATGATGCACCAGGAACTCCATTTGTTTTTGTTGGAGCTTCAACTCCTAAGCTATCATCTCCACCATTGGCTGCAAGAACTTGTGATTGATATGTTCCAGCAGGATCATCAATCCCAATAATGTGAAGTTGTCCTGATGGATTATTTCTTGTTTTAGTAAATAAATCTTGAGCTTTTTTAGCAAAGTCAGTTAATGGTGAAAAAGCTCTGAAAGTATCCATGCTAACTTCATATCCACTTAAAGCTGCTTTACCATCATTGCTTACTTCACCTCACAGTTCTTTAACTGCTTCTCTATCGGCTGCACCTTTAGCTTTTAAGTCATCATAGAATGATTTAAAGTCAGAATCGCTCATTTTTAATGTTGCACCATTTTCTTGCATTTTATCTAAAATGTAAGATAAAACAGGAGCGTTAACTGCTAGTGTTGTTCCAGATTTTAAAAATGGAAGAATATATGAACCAGCATTAACAACAAATGAGGTTCTTGTGTTTTCACCGGTAAATTGTGGTGAAAAGCTGCTTAAGTCAACATTTAATCTTCTATCTAAAGAGTTAAAGTTTAAAAGCATGTTGTATTCTGCTAATCTAGCAGCTACGTTTGAATAATTAAGCGTTAGGTTATAAAATGAAGAGGTATTTCCAGCTCTTAAATAGTTAGCAACTTGTTTGTTACCATCTGAATAACCATTTCCAGCATTTTGAACAACAAGTTGTTTGTAAAACGGTGAAGCTTTTACTTCTGCATCAGCATTATAAACTTCTGCAAATCTTTGAAGAACTCTAAATCTTTCTTCTCCTTCGCTTCATGGAGCACCAAGAACGATTCTATCGCTTGCATCTTGATCGAATTTTTTATTTCTAGCAGAAGGATTTACTCCAGCGCTTGAGTTATTAATTCTTTTTCATTCTTCAGGAGAAACTTCGTTCTGCTTAATATTGAATTCTGAACCGGTATTACCACCAGATCCACCATCAGTTTTATCTCCACAAGAAATAACTGAAGATAAAGCGAAAACAGATAGCGCACCACTAGCCGCTAGAACTATTTTTTTATTTTTCATTATATGTCTAAAATTTCCTTTATTGTATGTTTGATTTTATATGGGCTATATCTTTAAACTCTGAGTCAATTTTATAATTGCTAGGTAAAGATATATATAATTGTACTTTATAATTTAAATTATTCAATACATTATTTGAAGAATTTTCTTCACCTAATTTATCGACCATTAAATAGTCTTTATATACATCAATAATTTTTCATTTTGAGTCTTTGTAGTCAAAGACTTCAAGTCATCAAATTGTTTGTTTTTTAGTCTCTCCTGGGTTTGCAGGATCAGCCTCTTGATAGCTTCCACGAATGATTTGAGTTTTATATGCACCAAAGGTAAATAAAATTTTGGCAAATAATTCATTTAAATGGTAAATATCAGTAAATGAATTTCTGCTATTTCTTGCAAATTTAGATTTGATTTTATCGATATCTTCTTGATAAAAAGCTACTAATTTATCTAATTCGTCTTGCTTTTGTTTTTTGAGATTTTCATCAGCATTTGTAGAATTATTTAAAGCTACTAATTCATCTGATAGATTTTTCATTTCTTGTCTATCTGAGTTAAATTTTTCAATTTCTTTTTCAGCGGTATCTTTAATATCTTGAAAGCTTTTAAGACTTTGTGATAGTGATTGTCTTTGTGCTGAATTACTTGTAGATGAAATAGTTTTTTCGATAGCTTCAATGCTAGCTTGCGCTGAAGTTATTCTATTTCTAACAGAAGTTATGCTTTCAAAGAAAAGTAAATGTGGATATAAAGATACAAATCTCTGATAGTCTGATAAAAATAGTTTTTGCAGCTCTGGATCGTCAAGTGTGTCGCTATCTAAAACTTTAAATCCATCATCTTTTCCTCTAGTACTTGGGTTAACTCCATCGATTAGATATGTAGCTCCAAAACCAGAATTAATTCCTAAAACGCTTTGGAATTTTTCAGGTTCAGCGGCTACTTTATTATCTTCTTCTTTGTTTATGAAAAATGAAAATTCTCTAAAAATTGATCTAGCCATTTGGTAGGCTTTTTCAATGTTGTTTTGGAAGTCTGATAAAGTTAAAAATTCACTTTTATATTTTTCTTCGATTGGGTTAAATATAAAAGTAGGGATGGTATTAAATATTCCTTGAGGAACTGAAAAATTAACTCTTTTAACAGTGTCGTTACTGAATTTTAGATAGTCATTTTTTGTGTTTTTATTCACTAAATAAGACGCGTAAAATGGAGTATCTTTTAAAAACTCTTCAAGAGCTTTTCTAATTTCATCTTCAGTGGCACTAACGCTAGATCCATTGATTTTTTGAGTTAGAGAAAATCCTGAAATATTGGCTTTAATACGATAGTCAAAATCACTAAAAGTATATGTTAATAAATTTGAACTATATAAAGCATCTAAAAATTTTTGAACAACTAAATTTTGATGCTTTGGCATTGATTTTTGTTTTTCTAAAATGGCATTTTCATTTAAAAATGTTCTAGCAAATTTAATGGTTTTATCATTTTCATATAAACATGAAACGCTAATAGCAGGAAGAGTCAGCACTGCAGCTCCAGCTAGGAAAAATTTAAGTTTTTTTCTCATTATCCAAACATCTCCGCGTATTTTCATGATTTAAATCCAGCATAAGAAATCGCGCTTCCCATTAAAGTAATAATTGAAAAAAAGGCAATAGCTCCAATAGCGTAAGCTTTGATAAATCCATAGCTATTGGTAATGGTGGTATCTAGCTCTACCTGGCGAGCTAAAGCTAGAGTATTTTCAATAGTAACAATCATTGATGAAAGCACTATTATCATAATAAGTGAAAAGATGGCAGTTAATAATCAAAGAGTAACTTTTAATTTGTATTTTTTCATAACTACCCTTTAATTGTGCTTCCTTGTCTTGAGATAGCTGCCATAATTCTTTTTCTAAATAATAGATAAACTAAAAACATTGGAAGAATTGCAATAATTGATGCTGCCATTTTTACGTTTTGTTGAATGTTTGCCGATGAATCTTGAACATCAGGATCTATTCCGGCTTTAAATAATCAAACTGATAGAACTTGGAAATCTTTTGTGCTTCCAGTTGAAGTTAGCGAAGGTCATAGGTAGGCATTTCACGCCGCTAGAGCTGTTAGTATTACCACGGTTAATGTGGTAGGTAAAACCATAGGAGCGGCAATTTTTAAAAAGTATTTGTGTCCTACAGCTCCATCTACTAGTGCTACTTCTTTAATTCTATCTGGAATAGCTTCAAAGGCAGTTTTATACATTATCGCGTTAAATATGCTAGCAACAAAAGGAAGTGCTATTGTTAAAACAAATCCAAAGTATGTAGCGTTAAGTTTTAATCTAAATACCACTTGTAGCTGTCCAGAAAGAAGTGCTATTTCTGGAAGAACTAAAAGCGCTAAAACAAAGAATCAAATAACGTTTTTTCCTCTTCAGTTTTTAAGGCTAAATGCATATCCCATAAGCATGGTTACTATAACTTTTAGCACCACTGAAACTAAAACGTTTAAAAAGGTAATAATTAGCGAGTTTCAATACCCAGTTGAAAATGCTCTTGTATAGGTATTTTGAACTACTTCTTTTCAAGGAAGATCTTGAAGAGCTCCATTTTTAAAGCTAGGCCCTTTAGAAAATGAAGGAATAAGTTTAAATTCGTTGGCTAGATTTTGTGATTCAATATCGTTAAAAAGCGAAAGGCTTATCATTAAGAAAAACGGAAATAAAATAATTACACCAAAAAAACAAAGTGAAATTAATTTTAAAACGCTAGAAAATAAAACGCCAGTAAAACTCGAATCTTTAACTATTGATGAAGATTTTTCAGCACTAGCTTTTAATTTTCTTTGATTGAAGTAAATCAGTGTTTTTAACTTTAACCCAAACATTTCTCTCCCCTAAGAATGTAAATGATAATTGAATCGTGAAAAATCCTCCACGAATCACAGATGAATAGATAATTCCGATTATAAATAATGAAAGCGATGCAGCTCCGGCTAGTTGGAAGTTTCCAATTTGAGTAACTATATAAACATAAATCATTATAGTTGAAGCACCATTGGCTACCGCGTCAGTTGGACTATTTTGAAATAATGCAAGTGGGAAAACTTTAATTCCACCGATTATTCCCAGCGTAATTAAAAAGTTTATAGTTCCTTTAATAGAAGGAATTGTAATTGTAAAAAAGGTTTTAATTCCACCACAACCATCAATTGCAGCTGATTTGTACAAGTTTTTGTCAATTCCAAGCATTGCGGTTGTAAATATTAAAATGTTAAAGGCAAGCCCTCCTCAAACTCCGTTAATAATTAGCGCTACTAATGCATTAAAAGTTTGAGTATTTCCAGTTTGAAGTCATGGAGTATTTCCGCCTATTATTTGATTTAATATCCCATTTGAGGCAAATATTTGTACAAAAGCAAGTGAAATTGCTACTGAATTTGTTATATATGGCATAAAGAAAACAGATTGTCATATACCTTTAGCGTATTTTCGATATAAAGATGCAATTAAACTTGATATAACAAGTGAAATAATCATTACAAATGGAAGAACTAATATTCCATAAATAAATGAGTTTCTAAAACCGATTGCAAATCTAATGTCAGTAAATGTAGTTACGTAGTTTTGAAGCGTAAATCTATTTGCCCGATCAGTAAATGAGGTTTGAATGTTAAAAATTAAAGGTATAACGGTAAATAAAATAAGTAAAAATATCGCAGGAGAAAGAATTAAAAGTGTCTTTCAAGCTGGAATTTTTTTATCTAAAACTGTTGATGAAATAGTTTTTTTACCTTGCGATTGTTTTTTAATTAAAAACTGTTGCGCGAAAAGCTTGGTTTTTAAAAATTCTTTAACAGGATTTTTAGCTTGCAACTTCATATTCAAGCCTTTCAGAAGTTAAGCTATCAAAAACGTGAAGTTTATTAACTGGCAAGCTAAAGTGAATTTCATCATATAGCTTGTAGTTAGCGTCGTTTGATACTAAAAAGTTAACATTACCCACATTTTCAATTTCAACTACTAATTTAGATTCTTTACCGAAGTTTTCTTTTACGATAATTCTTCCGCTAAAGTCGGCATCTTTTTTATATCTATGTAAAACAAAATCTTCAGCTCTAACTCCAATTTGAAGATCAGCAAAGTCTTTATTTGCTACTTTAAATTTATTTTTTAGAGTTAAATTATTAACTTTGATTTTATTTTTTTCAAAAGTTGCAGGGAAGAGTCCCATTTCAGGCATTCCAAGGAATTTGGCCACAAATAAGTTATTTGGTTTGTTATATAGCTCGATAGGAGAACCAATTTGTTTTACTTTACCAAAATCCATACAAATAACGATGTCAGAGATGCTCATTGCCTCTTCTTGGTCGTGAGTAACAAAAACGGTTGTTATTTTAAGAGATTGTTGAATCTGTCTAATTCATTGACGAGTTGAAATTCTAAGTTTAGCATCTAAGTTTGATAGCGGCTCGTCCATTAATAAAATATCTGGTTTTTTAACAATAGCTCTAGCGATAGATACCCTTTGTTGTTGACCACCTGAAAGTCTTGTTGGTTTCTTTTGAAGAATTTTGGTAATTTCAACTCTTTTAGCAACTTCCATAACTTCGTTGTGGATTGCTTTTTTAAGTGAAACGTTATCTTTTGAGTATTCTTTTAGTTTTTCATGTTTTTCTTCTGATCATGAATTTTGAAACTCTTTAAGATTTTTACCTTCAAGGTGTTTTCTAAGCTCTCTTCATTTATCGAAGAAAACTTTTTCAGCTACTAGTGGAAGTCTTTTTAGATGAGTTTTAAGAGTTTTATATTCTTGGTTTTCATCTAAGATTTTTTTGAAGTCTTCTTTAGCTTTTTTATAAGCTTCTAGTTTTAGGGCTAAGTTTTGTTTGTCAACGGTAGAAAGCTGCTGATTTTCTAAAGCAAAGTTTAGTTTTAATAAGTCTTGGGTTAGCTTTAAAACTAGTTTAAGAAGTTTTTCTCTATCTCAGTAGCTGTATTCTTTTAGCTCTTTTGATCTTAGCTCTTTTAAAAGATCTTTAAGCTCTTTAACTTGAGTTTTTTTAGTTTCTAGATCTGTTTTTAAATCAAGCTTGAAGTCAAATTTTGAATCTGATAAAAAGCTAGCGTCTTTTCATGAAGTTTCTACGATATTATTTTGCTTAGCAAGCTTATAGTCATCGGCTACTTTTTTAGAAGCAAAGTTGTATTCTTCTTTTGCCTTTTTTTGCTCTTCTAGTGTTTTTTTAGCGCTTAGTGTTTTTTTGGCATTATATTTAACTGATTCTAGTTTATATTCAGAGTGAGCTTTTTCGAGATCATCGCTAAGCTTAGCATAAAGAACTGAATTTTGGTATTCAAGTTCGTTTTTGATAAATCTTCATCTTAAAAATGAATTTTTAAGCTCTTCTAGCTCGGCTTTAGGAACGTTCATATCTTCTAGATATAAAAGATCAATATCCATTCTTGCCTTAATTCTTTTCATGAAAGTTTTATTTTTTCAGTTTTCATCATTTTTAAGCGGGAAGGTTATATTTGAATAAACGCTTAAATGAGGATATAAAGCATAGTTTTGGAAAACGAACCCTAGCTTTCTTTTTTGAGGAGTAAAATGAGTTACGTCTTTTCCTCTAAAAAGAATTTTTCCACTAGTAGGAGTTAGCAGCCCTGCGATGGCATTTAGTGTTGTAGTTTTTCCACAACCTGAAGGCCCTAGCAGAGTAATAAGCTTTCCTTCTGGGATTTTAAATGAAACGTTATCAACGGCTAGCGTTTCACCAAAGTCAATGTTAAGGTTTTTAAGTTCGATAGATGAGATATCTTTTTCGTGCTGCTTATCGTAGATTTCACGATATTTTTTAAGCGCAGCCATATCTTCATCGGTAACTTGAAGCTTATTTAGATTAACTTGTTTTAAAAGTTTTTTAATGGTATTTAACATTTTTTGTTTATTTAATCCTTAAAGTTAATATAAAAGATTTTTTTAGTTTGAAGATCCAAAGATTTCAGTAAATGAATTTACAAATGCTTCAAAGCTTTGTAGCTTATCAGCTGAAGTATTTACTAAAGCTTGGTTACCTAGATTTCTAAAGGCTGAATCTAAGGCTTGATCAAATAAATCACCAAGTTCTGATCCAGGAGGCTCGTATGTTGTTCAGTTTTGTGGATCTTTAGCTGCACTTGAAAATACTTCAAGAGCATTATCTAGAAAGCCATTGTTGAATTTAGTTGTTGAAGTTTCAAAACTAGCAATAGGCATTAAATATGACATTTGTCTTTGGAAAAATTCTGAAGGACTAGCGCTAACTTCATTGTTTTTTCCACTAAAGAAAGTGTAAGTTTTTTTGTTTGTTACTAGCCAGTGAACAAAAGCTTTTGTAGCGTTATCGTCTTCTTCATTGGCTTTAATTCCAATTAGACTTGGCCCTCTTAAAAAGGCCACATTTTTAGTTGAATTTTTATTTCATTTTCCAGGAGCATTCATTACCACTAATTCAGATTTATTTAGTGAATTAGCAGAAGTTAGCTGGCTAACACTAGCTCCTAGCTGTTTTCCGTATTTTTCTAAGTCAGTTTTTACAAAATTATTATTTGAAGTTTTAACAAATACAAGAACTGCATTTCTAGGTCTAGATGACGATCCACCTTTAGCAACTCCAGCATATACAAGTTCTTTTTTAGTATCTTTTGATGCTAGATTCATAACTTTAGCTTTCATGGTTGCTAGTTGATTATCATCATTACTTGATTGTCTTAAAATTAGAAGTTTGTAATTTTCTTGATTGTCATCTTTAGTAACTTCAGCTAAAGCGGTTTTAAGTGCTTGATCTGATTCAACATCTACCATGTGGAAATCTGATCCTGAAGCAGTTTTGCCACCTGAGGCTATTAAAGCGTTATTGTTTTTACCAAAGCTTAGTAGCACTTCATTGGTTTTATTTTTATCTTTAGCACTTGCGCTAAGATATTCACTACCTTGCTTAAAGCTTACAAAATATCTATTATTATAATTAGAAGCCGCTGGGTTATCGTTATCATCAAAGCTAAATTTATCTAGCGAGCTATCAAAGGTAAATCTTAAAGCTGATGCTGCGATATCGTCAATAAAGTTATATAAATAACCAGCAGTTGATCCTATAGAAAGCGCAAAGTTATGATAAATTTGCTTCCCTGATGAATATTGCCCTAAAGGCTGAAGTACTACTGCGCCAGAACCGGCTGCGTCTTTTAGCTTGTTATAAACTGTTCTAGCTGCAACTTGAGCAGGAGAACCAGTAGTTGAAAGTGAATTGTAGCTTACTTTATTAGTTCCTGCTACCTTGCTAGGAGCTTCTAGTGATTTAGAGTAGTCATTTCCTACAATTGGAAAAACACTAGTTTTTAAAGTAACGGTAGAAAAGTCCATTCCAACAATATGTAAATCGTTTTGATTATTTGCAGAGTTGGTAAATAATTTTTGAGCCACTATTGCAAAGTTTAATAAATCTTCATATTTATTAAACATATCTTTAGATATTGTTAAATTCGCTGATGTAACTAAAGTTCTAGCGTTATCAACTGGATTTCCTCATTTTTGTTTGATAAATTCCAAATCTGATGAAGAAGTTTTCATTAATGCGTTATAAAAGTCTTGGGTATCTTTATCTTGCGATAATGTAGCGCCATTATCTACCATGGTTTTAAGAATGTAATATAAAACCGGTCCGTTTACTGATGAAACCATAGTTGATTTCATCGCTGGCAAAATATATGTGGATGGGTTTTTAATGTTTTCGGTGTTTGTATTAGCATCGGTAAATAAGCTGCTAAAAAGCGAAACATCGGTATCTAGATTTTCTCTTCCAAGAGAGTCATTAAAGCTTAGTAGCATATTGCTTTTTGCAAGCTCGGCTGCCACGCTTGGGTGATTAAGCACTAGATTGTAAAATGCGCTTTTATTTTTAGCTTTTAAATACTGGGCTACTTTTTTAGCTCCATCTGAATAAGTTGATCCGATTTGTTCAACTTCAACAGGCTTGAAAAATCCAGCATATTTAGTCTTAACATCAGGATCTGAGTTATATGCGTTGGCTAGCTCAACAAGTGCGTTAGCTTGTGCGGTAGATCCTAAAAAGTTAGCCGCTAGCACGATTTTTTCTTTTTTATCCTGCTGGAAGGCGTTATTTCGCCCTTCGGGATTGGCTCCTAAAAGTGAATTAGCTCTTCTTTCTTGCAACTCGCCTTGGCCATTAACTGGATTATTACTTCCAGGATTGCCGCTTTGATTTGCTCCAGAGCAAGCTATTGCACTAAGGCCTAAACCTATAGAAGCTATAGCTGATAAAGAAATAAAAATTTTCTGTTTCATTTTTTATAAAAAATAAAATAAAGTCCTTACAAATAATAAAAATTTTCTAACTAAGAAAAACAAAAAAGAAATAAAGCAATCTAAAATTCAACAAAAATAAGTTCAATGTAGTTGTTTATTCCTTGGAATAATTATATAGCAAATTAATAAAATTTTTCCTATTTTTTTAGCGCTATTTTTCGGTTAAATAATTAAATTTTGCAAAATTTCTAAATTTAAAATTAGCAAAAATTTTTAGTTAATTTTCTTAAAAATTTTGTAGATTTTATTACTTAAAATCAATAGGTTTTATATAATTATAGAATATGAAAAAATTCATTTATTTTGCATAGAATTGTTTGCTGTGAAAATTTTCATTTAATATTTGTTTTATCAATTTTATTTTGATGAAAGATGACTATAAAATTTACTAAAAAAATATGAAAAAGAAAAAACTTTTAATTTTATCTTCTTTAGTTTTAGGAAGCTTAATTTTAACCACTTCTTGTGGCATTAAGCTAGCTTTAGATAAAGATAATCAAAAAACTCAAGTAGCTTCAGCTTTAGATAAATCAAGTAAATTCATTGATTTAAATACTAAAGTTAAATACGTAGCGATTGGAGATTCAATTACCGCTGGTTTTGATGGAACATTGCCGCAAGACTATCCTGGGGAGTTAAAAAATAATGAAGTAACCGGGAGCAGTTATGCTGCCTTTTTGGCTAAGATCTTACAAGATCAAAACCGTCTTGATGATTTTAAAAACTACGCCATTAGCGGAGCTACTACATTTCAGTTTATGCGTCTTCTTGGCGTTATATACTCAAAGCCTAATGATTCAAATCTAAATATTTTTGGAAAAACTCAAGCAGAGCAAAAAAGTCTAGCAAGCGAATTAAAAAATAAATTAAAAGATGCAAACCTAGTTACTTTAACACTAGGAGCTAATGACTTTTTTGATTTGTTATTTTTTGAAATTCAAAATAGCAATTTAAATGAAAATAGCATAAAGCAAGCAATTCTTGATTCTAAAGGTAATAATAATTTAATCTTTACGAATTTATTTAAAAACATAATAATAGAGATCAAGGCAAGATTAAATGCGTTTTTAGCGGCGCTTAAAACGCTAGCACCAAGAGCTAATATTAATTTAGTTTCATATCCAATGCCGCTTTTAAGACTAAAAGAGACTTTAGATGCTTATTTAAAACAATACTTTGGAAATTTAGATTTTTCAGTATTAGAATCGCTAACTACAAGTATTAATAGTCTTTTAAAAAGCCTAGCAACTCCTGAAAAAGAAATTTATTACGTTGATGTTTTTAATAGCGATTATTGAATTAAAAACGCCGACGAGCTTTCAACTATATTTTTCGATATTCATCCAAACTATAAAGGCTATAAAAAAATGGCAATGGATATTTATCTAAAAATAACTAGAAGCGCCAAAGTTAATTTAGATGATCTTTCTAAATACGACTTTAACTTTGATTATTTAAATGATGATTCAAAAACCTTAAAATATCAACTTGAAGTAAGCCAAGATAGCGCAGAGATTTTTGGAGAATCTAGCGAAGAGTTTTTAAATAAAAATGATGACTTAACATCATTTGTAAAATCAAAAGTAGATACTAGCAATTTTGGAAAAAGAATAGTAGCTCTTTCACAAATATTTAGCTTTATAACTAATAAAGCTCTTGACGTATTTTTAACCAGCGATATATATAAAAATTTAGATCCACAAGGTAAATTAAAAGCATTATTAAATAAAGCGCCAGAGTCAGCTAGTGATAAATCTAATAAAGAAAAATTCTTAGAGTTTTTATATGATTCGAATTTAATCCCAAATTCAATTTCTAATCTACAAAATAATTTAGAAAAAGCTAGAAGTGAAAAATTAAAAATCGATTTTCCATTTTTAATTAGCCAAGTATCTAAATCACTATTTAGTCAAAATAATTTATTTTCTTTACTTAAATCGCTTTTAACTAGTGAATTTTTAAATGATAATTTAAACGAATTAAAAGATATATTTTTAACTATTGCAGGTAATTTAACAAAAGGTGAATTAACTGCTAATTTAGCTTCTTTTGTCTTTGATACAAAAGATAAAACTGTTACTAATTTAATTAATGCTAATTTAAAAATCGCGCTAGAAACTAAAGGAATGGCAGATGCTATTAAATTAATCTTAGATAGATTATTTAACAACACTGAGTTATTTAAAACAAGCACTGACTTTAAAGATCTGCTACAAAAAATGTTTGCAGATGAAACTTTTAAAGATGAATTTACAAAAGCTGTAGTTTCTATTACTAAATCATTAGTTGGTAATAGCGATTTAATCCAGCTAGACGCTAACGCTTTAATTAAATTATTAAATACAAATCCAGAGCAAAATCTACTTAAAGGAATAGACTCTGCAAAACAAGTTTTACTTGTAATAAATTTAATTAGATTTATAGCACTGGATTCTAATTTTGAAGAATTAGTAAAATCGTCATTTGAAATATTTTTAAATAACGATTTAGAATTAAAATTTGATTCTAATTTTATTCTTAAATTCTTTAAATACTATCTTCAAGATACAACTAAAATCTTTGAATTAATTAAAAATCTATTCAAAAGCAATTTATACACTCAAAGTAAAACTGAGTTAAAACAAGTTCTAATAAACGTTTTTGATTTACTAAAAAATAATGATAAATTCTTTGAAAGCGTTTTTGATAGTACAAATCTAAAAGAAAAACTTTTTGGAAAAGAAAATCTGCTTAAAGATTTATTTAAAATAGTGCTAAATAGCGATGAATTTGAATCACTAAAAACTGATTTAATTGAAAATCTATTTGAAACAAATGGTGATGATTCTAGATTTGATTCTTGAAATGATTTTCTTAAATCACTATTTAATCTTGATAAAAAAGATAACAACTTAACAGCTAAACTTAATAATCTTCAAAAGTTTTTAACAAATAATGAAGCCTTTAAATCTAAACTTGGTGAATTAATTTATGCAATATTATCTAACGATGCTGATACCAAAGATTTATTTAAAGGAATTAATAATCCTCAAGAATTTTTAACTAAAGTGCTTTCTATTTTCTTAGAAACTCTTCAGCCAGACTTTTTCAAAAATACATTAAATAATTTATTTAATTCTAATTTCTGAAATGATCTTCTTGCTGGAAATAATTTAAAGAGAATTTTTTCAAGCGTTGTTAGAGTTCAGGGTAATTCAAATGTAATTAGATTGTTTGCAACAATCGCATCTGATTCTAAATTCAGTGAAATTAAATCTGATCTAAAAACCTTTACAATCAATTTATTAAATGTATACAAAACTTCAATTAGTAAATTTGTTGTTGAGGTATTTACAAATAACGAAGAAGAAGCTAAAACTTTAGAAACTTCAGAAAATCAACAAGATCAAATAACTCAAGAAAACCAAGAAGAAAGCCCAAGCGTTCTTGGTAGGTTCTTTGACGATAAAGTTTTATCATCACTATTAAATCAAGAAAGTTTTAAGTTTGTAGCTAGCGATTTATTTGACTTCTTTGTAGATAATGCAGAAAGCCTTAAAAACGCTAATGGATTTTCAGATTTATTAGTAGCTTACTTTAAAGCATTGTCAGTAGCTAAAGCCAAAGCTGAATTATTAAATACACAAGTATCAACTGCGCTTTCTACTTTTAGCATCACTAGTGAAGATAAAATTAAATCTGTTGCAAAACTTTTAAATTCAACTAGTGAAAATAATTCAGAAAATTCACAAACTCCAAGCGTTGCAGATAAAGATGCAGCTAAGCTATATCAAAACTTATTAACTTGATTTAATGATGCCTTTAGCAGCACAAATGTTGATCTAGTTGAATTTGTAGCTAAGTCATTTTTCGATTTACTTAAAGAACAAAACATAAACTTTGAAGATAATCAAGAAAACAAAGACTTATTTAAAAACCTTTCAACTAGCTTATTAAAATCATTGGTTTCAAATCAATTAATTAAACAAATTCTTGATTCATTAATTGATAATGTTACAAGCGAATTTGCAACTAAGGCACAAGATAAAACTAGCGAAGCTCAAAGCAGTTCAAAAAATAATTTAGTTTTATTTGTCGATGATTCTGAAGCTGTTGGAAAAGCTAGAGAAACTCAAAGACTAGCTAAATTCCAGGAAGTATTTAAAAAATCATTATTTGCAATTGTTAAAAATGACCAAGGTCAATTCTCATTTGCAAAAATGATTTCTCTAACTGGATTTATACAAAGTTTTATCTCTGATTTTGGAGCATTAAATTTTGCTAAATTTGTAAATCTACTCTTTGATTCATCTGACTTTGCAAAAACACAAGGAGTTTATGAATATATAGCTCCATACTTTAGAAAATATAATCCAAGTGCGACCGAAAATGCAACTACAGCTGCTGCAACAAGCTCTTCGTTAAGTGATTTTGCTTTTGATATAAGTATTTTCAATTTGAAGAAAATTGAAGATTCAATTAAAGCTTTATTTAAAAGTCTAAATTCAACTTTATTAAGCGAATATATAAAACAAGTTCAAGATGGATCTATAACAGCTGAAAATCAAAAACAAAATCCTGTATTTAGAGCAATGTTTAGAATCAATACTTTAATAGTTTGATTAATTGCAAGAAAAGCTCCATTTGCCAGCCTTTGATGATATGGTCTTCTTCCTTCTATTAGAAAATCATTTAATGAACTTATAAATGAAGAAGAAAATAGAAAAAATATAGATTCTTTAGGTGAAACTGAAGAAAATAAAAAACTTAAATTACTAGGTTTAGATTCATCAAAAACTCAAACGGATTTAAACTTTATTTTTGGAAATACAGGATCAGTTTACGACTGAAATATGCCTTCAGATGCTATAGTTGCTTATATGTACTATGAAACTGATTCAAAAGTTGATCCTCATAATTCAGAGAAAAAAATATATCAAACAATTTGAGATGCAATTGTTAAAGGTTATGCCGGAGAATTAAATCAATATCAAGGACAAAATCTAAAAATAAGAAGATAAATTTTTTTAAAATTTTTTTCTAAAAAATCAAAATATAGAAATTCTTTTTTAATTAGTTTTTCTATATTTTTTTAATAACCTTCGAGTTATAATTTTATTTCCTGAGTTTCCAAGTTGGAATGAAGAAAAAACGAATACACCTATAAATAAGGCGTATTCGTCCCATATTGTAAAGTGCAAGTTACCACTTACAATTTAATAAAATTGCCGACTTTAAAAATCGGCTTTTATTTTTCATTAGTTATTATTTTTTCTTTTTTGAGTATTTGTGAATTTTGTTTCTTGGTACAAATCCTTTAGCTCTGGTATATAGTGGCATATCTTTAGGAATTAGATTTCATAAATATTTGTTTTAATTATATTCATGAAACATTTCGTTTGGATGCTTTTAATTTTTTAGGAATTTTCTTCAAGTTAGATTTAATATGTTTTAAACTTTTCAAATTTCAAGGTCATCAATTTTTTCAAAGTTAGTGCTTTTTTTGAAATATCTTCGAATGTATTTATTGATATTTTAGGTAGTTATTTTTTGATGTGAAGCATAAGGATGAGCTTTATAAATATAAATTTTTAATCTATATCTTATATAAAAAATTAAGTTAAATTTTAAGCCTTGATCTATGGTAATGGATTTGACATTAAATTCAATAGCCTTTAACTAAATTTCAAAGTTCTAAATTTAGATTTCATGGATTTTTAGTCATTATTTTTTTAATTAAAACAAATCTGATGAGTCTTTCTTGGAAAAGCAGTAAATGAGCCTTAGCTTCTCTTTTACCTTTGATTAAATTTGCTTCCCAGTGGCCAATTTTTTTCTTAATCCGATTTTAAAAGGACTAGTTCAAAAAGGCCTAACTCAGCGTTTTCAAGCAAGCCACTCTTGGAGAGATTTTTGCCTTTTGCCGCAAATACATAATTGCTTCTAAGTAAATTTTTGCGATTTATTTTTCAATTTTTTGAATTAATTCAATTGTAAATCGTTTTAATTGAAGGACATTTAATGTTATAGTTACGCTTGATAAATTCCAGAGTGCTTTCAACTGTCATTTCTTTGGCGTTATAAATTTTTAAGAATTTTTCTTTAAATTCTTTAAATTTATAAATTTCAGATTTAAGTTTAAAGTGGTTTTTAGCGAATTCTAATGTCATGATTTTCTAGCAAGCTTTGCATCATATCCATATTCACTTGAGTTTTTTAATTTCTTTAATCAATGAAGAATGACAAATTTCGAGATCTTTAGCCATTTTTCTAAGAGAAAAGTTAAAGTTTTGTAATAAAAATTTTATTTTTTGCGAATATCATAAGAAATTCGTCTATAATTTTTAATGGTTATATATGAATGCTCTCTTGAGAGCATTTTTCTTTCTTTTTGTAGTAAGTTTTTAATAAAAAAACTCCCAAAAAAATTTTAATATTTTTTTGAGAGTGATAACTTGGAAGTTACAATGTGGGAATAACCCAAGCAAAGGTTATTTTTTGGTCAATTTCTTGAAATGGAGCGAGTGAAGGGAATCGAACCCTCACAGTCAGCTTGGAAGGCTGAAGTTCTACCATTAAACTACACTCGCAAGTTGAGTAGTTTTACAGGAATTAAACTACTCAAAATTATATTTTACAGAGAAATTATTATAGAGGAGATTATAAAAATGAAAGAAGTTTTTAATCACCTTTATATATGCGTTTGTTTTTATTCTATTTACTATCTATTTACAGTGAATCTAATATGAGGCAACAACTCGCCTCAAGTAGAATTGTAGCATAAAATTTTTAAAATATACAATTATTTTTTAAATTCTTCAATTGATGGCATAAATGCTATAGCAACGGCATTTGGGCCGGTATGAGCCACTGTTACAGATGAAGCAATGCAAACCTTAGAAACAATAACATTAAATTCTTTTGCAAGCTCTAAAACTTCTGAATTTAGTTTTTCACTAAGTCCACTTATTAAATGAACTTCTAAGTTTTTGAATGTTTCTTTTAATTCTAAAACTTTATTAAATACTTTCTTTAAAGCACCAGTAACGGTTTTATTTAATTTAGCAACCATTACGTGTCCGCTTAATTTATATTCAATTAAAGGAATTAATCTTCCAGTTTTTAAAATGAACTTTTTAAATCCTTTTAGTCTTCCGCCTTTAATTAGATAATCTAAACTTTCAGGAAGAATATATGTTTGAGAGTTTTCATTTAAAAAGTTTAATTTTTCTAAAACTAAATCAAAGTTTTGATGTTTTTCATATTCTTCTTGTGCAAGAAGAGCAGCATAAACTAATTGATATCCACTAAAGTGGTTATCAAAAACATAAACATTTTCAAAGTCTTGAGAAAAAGTTTTCATATATTTACCAGTTGAAGAAATCTCGTGGTTAATTCCTAGATATAAAACTTTTTCGTATTTTTCAGATTGAGTTTTAATTGCATTTTCCATGCTTTCTAAAGTGGGTAGCGAAGTTGCTACCACTTTAGCGTCTCTAACGGTTTCTAGCATTTCCTTTGCATCTAAAATTCCATCTTGATATAATTTCCCATCAGCTTCTAGTTGAAGTGAGAGAAATTCAAACCCTAAATCTTGTGCTTCTTTTTTACTAAGACTAGAAAAAGAATCAATGATAATTCCTAATTTTTTCATGTTGTAATTATACTTTTAATATTTAAAAAAATTAAAGTTTTGTTTAGTATAATAATATAAAATCTATAAAATAGGAAAAAACAATGGCATTTTTCACAAAATCACTTAAAAATACATCGAATAGATGATCTTATTCTTGAAATATTTTCAAAAACAAAAGAATTTACTTTTCTTTAAAGGAAGGTTTGGTTTTTAATTTATTTAGCTTTCTAGTTTTACTAGTAGGAATAGCTTTAGTTATAACTACTCTTCCTGGCTTTTTCCATCTAACTGGAAATATTCCAGCTAATGCTAGTGAGGAGCAAATTGCAGCCCTTAAAGCGCTTTGAGAGAAAAATATGTTTACCTACATTTGAAGCGTTAGAGGAATTGCTATATTTTTATTTGCCCTTTCATTTGGACTTAATTTATTTAACTTAAATCAAATTAATAAAAAGGTTAAAAAATCTTTAATTTGATTTGACGTTGAAAATAATGAAAGATACGGACTTTTTGTATTTGTAAGTTTTCTTTTAAGCTTTTTTGCTCCACTTCAATATTTTTGAAACTTGTATCACTTTCAAAAGAAGATGCACTTTAGAAGTTTTTATGATTTTGAAAATAATTTAATATCTTTAGAAGACCAAAAACTGAGCTTGTTTGAAAAATTTAGTTTTTATTTAAAGTCGCCATATTTTAAAAGCCTATTTAGATTTTCAGTTTTCGATATTTCAATAGCGGCAGTGCTTTTAGGTACTTTTTTAATAGTTTCATTTATCACTAGCTTTAGCGCTTTAAAACTAACTGGAATAAATTTAGAATATATTTTCTATATAACTTTTGCTTTTGTTTTAAGATGATTTAAAGGTTCAATTCTTGCGCTTCTTGCTGACTTTTTAAATCTATTAATTAAAGGAGCTATTGGAACATACCACTGAGTGTATGCGATAGTTCCGGTATTTGTAGTATTAATATCAAGTGCGTTTTTCTACTTTTTAGAAAAATGAAAAAAAACTACTATAGTTGTAGGAAATGTGATTCTTTTAGGAGCGCTAATTGCTGTTATTGCCGTTTTTTCTTACCAAGTAGGAATTAAGCAAGTTAGCGAGATAAGAATTTCTACATTATTTGGAATTAGAAATGTATCAATTACCATAATAATTGTCTTTATAGTTCTTTCAGGAATTGTGTTTTTAACATCGCTAGGAATAAGCATTTACTACTTATACATAAGCGTTAAAAAAGATGAAGACTTTAAGCTAGATCGTAAAAAAGATTTTGCTTTTAGATTAATAATTTCATTTATCATCGTTACTATAATAGTGGTAGTTGCTAGATGGCTATGAGGACCATATGCCTACATTCGTTGATTTAGTTGAATCAATGGTAAACCTCCTAGAAATCCATATGAACTAGCTATTATTCCTATTCTTTTAAGATCTGTATTTATAATCCCTTTTTATACATTTTTAGTAGTAGCACTTATGGCACCGTTTTTTGTTTTAAAGAAAAAATATTTAGACGCTAAAATGCATCATTTATATTAGTAGGAAAAATGACTCAAAACAAACCTAAAACACAAAGGCAAAAAAGAATTGAAAAAATTCAAATTCTATATCAAGTAGAGCTATTAAACTTACAAAAAGACTTTGATTTTGTATTAAATATGGAACCATATTTAGATGCAAAGCAAACTAAAGAGGTTTTTGTAGTTTTAAAAAATTATGACTATTTTAAAAACTTTTTAGAAAGCCTTTTAGATCCAAGCTGAAATTGACAAAGACTAAGTTATATGCTTAGAGCAATTCTACTTAACGCATGTGCTGAATTTGAATTCATCGACGCTAGAATAGTAATCAACGAAGCGGTAGAAATTACTAAAATATTTTTCCAATTAACAAGCGATACATCTGCAAAAGAATATAATTCTATTGATTATAATTTATTTAAATTTACAAATGCACTTTTAGAAACTTACTACAAAACAAAGGTAAAAATTGAAGCTTTTAAATCAAACGTTAAATAAAATTCAAAAATTATTCATCGATAGCAAAACAGAGCTAGAAATTTTTTTAATTCAGTACCATAAAAAAATTATTAGCTGCTCTAATATTTTTCTTCATTTAGAAAACCTTTCAAAAAAAGAATTTTCTAAAAAAATAATTAAAGGCGGACTAAAGCTAAATGATTATAAGCATAATGAAATTATTAATTATTTAACTTTTAATAAAGTTCACAATAAAATTTCAAAAGAAGTCTTTGTTGAAATTATTGAAAACTTTTTCCAGTTTTTACATTGACACACTTTAGAGCTTGCTGCTAATCACAAGCTAGAAAAATTTGTCAATATGTTTTTCGAAAATAATATTCCAAGTAATTTTTCAAAACAAAGTTGCATTGATAATAAGCTGAAATATTATTATAATTTTTTAGAAAAATTTCAAGAAGTTGAAAATTATAATTACCTACTAATTAAAATTTTAAAAATTGTTTTATAAATTATGAAAAAAAATCTCAGAGCTAATTTTCCAATACTAAAAGATATTATCTATTTTGATAATTCCGCACTTGTATTAAAGCCACTTAGCGCCATTAATGCTCTTAGAGATTTTTATTTAAAATATTCAATTTCATCTCGAACTAGTGATACTCCTATTGGAGTTTTAGTTAACTCACAAATTCAAAGCGTTAGAGAAAAAGTTGCCAGCCTTTTAGATGCAAAAGTTAGCGAGATAATTTTTACCAGCGGAACTACCGAATCGATAAATTATTTTGTCGATATGTATGGTCATAATTTTTCTGAAAAAGATTTAATTATAGTTTCAGGATACAACCACGCTGCGAACTTACTTCCTTGAATTAATTTATCTAAAAAAAATAAATTCAAATTAATAATTACCGAAAATATAACCAGAGAAATACTAAAGCATCAAGATAAAATATCCTTGATTTCTTTAAGCGTTGAAAATAATAATTTTCAATCAAAAGAAGATTATGAATTTATAGTAAATTACTGCAAAAAATATAATGTCATTTTAGTCAATGACGCCGCGCAATCTATATCACACCAAAAAACATCACTTAATGAGTATGACGTCATTGCTTTTAGTTTTAATAAGTTTTACGGTCCTACTGGAATGGGAGTTTTAGCTTTAAAAGAAAAGCTAATTAAAAAACTTTCTCTTTCAAAATTTGGTGGAGGGAGTTTAGCTGAAGTTAAAAAAAATAAAGACTTTAATTTTAAAAATAATTTAACTTTATTCGAACCTGGAACTCCAAATATTGCTAACTTTTTCATGGCTGATAAATCGTTAGATTTCTTTAACGAAATAGGCTACGAGCAAACTCAAGAAATACTCAATGATTTAAGTTTATATTTACATGAAAAATTAACTGAAGTTAAAAATTTGGTTATTTATTCATCACCTGGTGATAACATCGCTCTTATTAATTTTAAAAACATTCCAGCACAAGATGTATCTGATTATTTAGGTTCAAAAAATATATATACAATTGCCGGAATATTTTGTTCACAATATTTAAGAAATATTCAAAGTCAATATTCTTTTGTAAGAATTTCACTTGGAATTTATAATAATAAAAAAGATATTGATAAATTAATATCAGAGCTAAAAAATGTTGAAGGTAATTATGGAATTTGATAAAGATAAAGCCAGAAAAATAATTATGGATCATTATGTAAATCCTAGGCATTTTGATAAAAACATTTTAGAAAAAAATGTTTTTTATAATAACACTTGCTCCGATAAATTAGTAGTCAATGCCACAATAGAAGATAAGAAATTAAAAGATATAAAACACTACACTCAAGGGTGCTTGATTTGCGCGTCGAGCGCTAGTATTTTTATTGATCAAATTCAAAATAAAAATTTAAGTGAAGTTTTTGAAATAAATAACTTATACAAAAAACTTTTAGATAAAAATTTATTAAGCGATAGCGAGCTTGAAAAACTTGGAAATCTATGAGTATTTTTTAATACTAAAAATCATTTCAATCGCCTTCAATGCGCTTTAATGATTTCAAAATACATAGAAAAATTAGAAGATGAATCCAAATAAAAAAAGCTTTATATTTCATATTGATTTTGATTCTTATTTTGTATCAGCTGTTAGAACTATAAAGCCATATTTAAAAAATAAACCAGTAGCTATTGCTAGAAGTTCTTATAAATCACTTGCGGTTTCAGTTTCTTATGAATTAAAAGCCAAAGGCGCTAAAGCTGGAATGACTAGAGGCGATATTTTAAAAATAGAGCCTAACACCATTTTTGTTAGCGAAGATTTTTCACTTTATACAAATTTATCAAGAAAAATATTTGCTTATTTACAAGAAAAAATTAGCCATAAAATTTTAATTGCATCAGTTGATGAATGTTATTTAGATGTCAATCATTTAGTCAATGACGAACAAAAAGCACTTAATTTAGCTAAATACACCCAAAGAAAAATTTTGGAAGTTTTTGACATTCCTATTACCATTGGAATTTCAACTACAAAATGATATGCCAAAATGACAACCAATTTAAATAAGCCATTTGGAATTGGTCTGACAAATAAAATGAATTTAATAAATATTTTAAATTTACCAATTATTGATTTTTATGGAATTGGTAAAAGCCTGGCTGAAAAACTTAAAACTTTAAATATTTATTACATTAAAGATTTATATGCTAGAAATATTGAGGATTTAAGCTTAGTTGAAGTTTTTGGCACAACTGCTTATAAATATTTAGACGCATTAAAATTTGATAAATACGAAGAAATAATTCCTGAAATAAAAAAATCAAAAGTAATCGGTCATGAATCTTCGTTTGAAAATATAAATATTCCTCAAGAAGAAGTTTTGAAAAGGTTAAAAGAAATAGTAGCACTAGTTTCTAATCGGTTAAGGTATTCTTCGCTAGTATCAAATACTATTAACGTTAAAGCTCGAATTCAATCTAAAAAGTGAATTAATAAAAACAAAAAAATACCGCAATATTGTCAAGAATTCAAATGTTTTTGAAAATATGCTTATGAAATTTATCAAAAAAATTATGAAAATAAAAAGCTAAATTCTATTGGATTTTCGGTTTCTAATTTAAAAAGTGAATACGATTTGGAAATAAATTTAAATCTCTTTGAAAAACCGATAGAAAATAGCAAAGCAATTGAAATTGCAAACCAGATTAATAGTATAATTAAAATTAATAAAGTTACAACTCTTGGTAGATATAAAAAAGAGCTTGAAAACAAAAAAGAGAAAGAAAAAATTGAATCAACTTTCAATTCATTTTTAGGAAAATAATATGAAAATAGGCATTTTTGGCGGAACTTTTAATCCAGTACATAAAGGCCACATGAAATTAGCCCAATATGCAATCGAGGAATTAAAACTAGATAAACTGCTTTTAGTTCCAAATCACATTTCACCATATAAGCTAAAACAAAAAACCATTTCAGGAAAAGATAAATTAAACATGCTTTCACTTGTTTTAGAAGACAAAATGGAAGTATGTGATTTTGAAATTAAAAGAAAAAACATCAGCTATACAATCGATACTATTAAGTATCTAAAAAATAAATATAAAAACGATGAACTTTTCTTTTTATTAGGTAGCGATAATCTTCCAAAACTGCACAAATGAGAAGGAATCGATGAAATTGCTTCATCGGTTAAAATTGCAGTTTTTAAAAGAGAAAAAGCTATTAACAAAAAAAACATTAAAAAGTTTAATTGTCTTTTACTTGATAATAATTTATTTTATGAATCATCGACTAAATATAGAAAAGGTAATTTAGAAGAAGTCGATCCTAGAGTTGCAAAATATATTGCTCAAAATTATCTATATCTAGATCAATTAATTTTCCAAGTTCAAAGTGCAAGGCTATCAAAACATTCAGTTTTTACTGCTCAAATGGCAGCCGAACTTGCTAGAAACTTAAAGCTTAATCCTAAAGATGCATATTATGCCGGACTAATGCATGATTTCGCAAAAGAATGAAGCGAAGAAAAATCAAGAGAATATATTAAAAAATACGATCCTAGTGCAGAGCTAGAATTTCATGAGCTTCATGAATACTGCGCTTATTTATGACTAAAACATGAATATCATTTAGATAATGATGATATTTTGCATGCAGTTAGAATTCATACCAATTTAGACGATAGAAGCAAGCAAAAAATTTCACTATTTGATAAGGTAATTTTTGTTAGCGATAAAATCTGTCAAGGAAGAAAATTTGCTGGTGTTCAAAAATTAAGAAAAATTGTTTTTGAAAACTTTGAAGAAGGCTTTAAAGAAGTAATTAAACACGTTATTAAATTCAATGAAGACAAAGGCGTAGTATTTTCTGATAGACAAATAAAAATCTACGAAGGTTTATTAAAATAATGCAAGAAAGATTGCAAAAAATTCTCTCTCAAGCAGGAGTTTGCTCTAGAAGAGAAGCAGAAAAATTAATTTTAGAAAAAAAAGTAAAAGTTAATGGGCAAATAGCGACTTTAGGAACTAAGGCTAGCTTTGAAGATGAAATTTTAGTTAATAATAAACCAATAACTCAAAGAGAAGAGCTAGTTTATTTTGTTTTAAATAAACCTAAAAATACTGTTTGTACTTTAAAAGATAATTTCAATAGAGTTAAAGTTACTGATTTAATTGATACCGACAAAAAAATCTTTCCAGTAGGTAGGTTAGACTACGATACTACTGGAGTATTGCTATTAACTAACGACGGAAAACTATCAAATTTATTAACTCATCCATCAAGTGAAATTAAAAGAATTTATCGTGCTAGAATTTCTGCTCCTTTAACAGATAAAGAAATGGAAATTTTATCAAAGCCAGTAATTATAAATAACCAAAGAAGTACGCAAGAAATTTATCCAGCTGATACCAAAAGTTATTACGTTGTTCTTCATCAGGGAAGCTATCATCATGTTAAAAAACTCTTTGAACTTGTTGATAAAAAAGTGCTAGATTTAAATCGAGTTGAATTTGCAAATATAACTGTTAAAAATATGCAAAAAGGTCAATATCGAAGACTAACTTTACATGAATTAAAAATTTTAAAAATGCTAGTTAACTACAAAGAAAATTAGCGTTTTTTTGTTGCAAATTTTGCTTCGAAAATGCCCGAAATTTAGTATAATTTAAATAATTAACTTGTTAATTATTAAAATTAACAAATTAGCAGAATAGGAATTTAATATGATCGATAACAACAAAGAAAATAGCGAATACATTTTAGACGAGGGTGAATTTGAAGAAGATCAGCCTGAATTAGTTTTCAAGCAGGAAATTAAAAAAGATGAAGAAGAAGACGATACTGAAATTCCACCACAGGAAGAAGAATCATATCGTGCCCAATCTAAATTAATTGATGAACCAACCGAAGGGTTAACTCCAGTTGCAATTCATGATGAAGTTGAAACTTCATTTCTTGATTATGCAATGAGCGTTTTAGTTTCAAGAGCAATCCCAGATGCTCGTGATGGACTAAAGCCAGTTCATAGAAGAATTTTATATGACATGTCAGAACTTGGAATGACTCCAGGAACTCAATATAAAAAGTCAGCTAGAATTGTCGGAGACGTTTTAGGTAAGTATCACCCACATGGTGATTCATCTGTTTATAACGCAATGGTTCGTCTTGCGCAAGATTTTTCAATGCGTTATCCACTTGTTGATGGACATGGCAACTTTGGATCAATCGATGGTGATGAACCTGCTTCAATGCGTTATACCGAAGCTAGAATGGCTAAAATTTCAACAGAGCTATTAGAAGGAATTAAGAAAAATACTGTTGACTTTGTCGATAACTATGATTCAACCGAAAAAGAACCTGCGGTTTTACCTTCAAGGTTTCCTAACTTGCTGGTTTCAGGATCTATAGGTATTGCAGTTGGAATGGCAACTTCGATTCCTCCTCACAACTTAAAAGAAACAATCGATGCAGTAATAGCCTACGCTAGAAATAAAGATATTACCGTTGAAGAACTTCTTCAATACATTAAAGGGCCAGATTTTCCAACTGGTGGAGTAATTTTAGGTACTAAAGGAATTCTAGAAGCTTACAAAACTGGTAGAGGACAAATTCCTCTTAGATCTGAATATGAAATTGTTCAACTCAAAAATGAAAAATTCAGAATTATAATTACCAAAATTCCTTATAACATTAGAAAAAGCGCAATTGTCGAATCGATTTCAAAACTTGATAAAGAAAATGCTGTTGAAGGAATTTCTGATTTAAGAGACGAATCAAACCGTGATGGAATTAGAATAGTAATTGACATCAAAAAAGGATTTAATCCTGAAGTTGTATTAAATAAACTATTTAAAAAATCAAGTCTTTTAACTAAATTTAGCGTTAACATGGTTGCTTTAGTTAATACCCAACCAAAATTACTTACCTTAAAAGACGTGCTAGATGTTTATCTAGAACACCAAAAAGAAGTTTTAACTAGAGAGCTTAATTTTGACTTAAAGAAAGCTCAAGATAGCATTCATATCTTAGAAGGTCTTTTAGCAGCAACTAACAACATCGATGATGTCGTAGCTTTAATTAAATCCTCATCTAGTGATGAAGTTGCATCAAAGAAATTAATTGAAAAATATTCTCTATCAGAAGAGCAAGCTAAGGCAATATTAAATATGCGTCTTGGTAGGCTAACTGGCCTTAGTTATTCAAAAATGACAAATGAAATTGAAGACCTAAGAAAAGAAATTCAAAGAATTACTTCGATATTAGATAGCGAGCAAGAGCTGGTTAATAACGTAATTGCAGATCTAGAAAAAATTAAAGAAAAATACGGTGATAGCAGAAAAACTTCAATTGATGCTAGTGCATCGAGTTCTATCGATGAAGAACAGTTAATTCCTAGAAAAGACATCGTAATTACCGCTACAGTTGATGGATTTGTAAAAAGAGTTAATCTAGAAGAATACAACCTTCAAAATCGTGGTGGAATGGGATCAACTGGAATGAAAACCTGATCTGGTGATGCGATTTTATCTATAATTCAAACTAATACTCACGTTGATTTATTTTTATTTTCAAATCTTGGAAAAGTTTATAAGCTAAGAGCTTATAAAATTCAAGAAGCCGATAAGAAAAGCAAAGGTAATTCATTTGCAAATTTAGTTGAATTAAATAAAGAATTAAACGAAAAAATTATTAGAATTCTCCCAGTAGATAGCTATGAATCTAATCTTCATTTATTAACCGTTACCAAAAAAGGAATTGTCAAAAAAACAGCCTTAGATAACTTTAAAAAAGTTAGATCAAATGGAATTAAAGCCTTTAAACTAAAAGACGAAGAAGATGAATTAAAAGATGTAATTTTAGTTACAGATTCAGATTTAGTTTTAGTTGCAAATAACCATAAAAATGTAGTTAAATTCGAAGCTTCAAAAATTAGAAGCCAAGCAAGAAATTCAATTGGTGTTCAAGGAATGAAGCTTGATGGAAAATATGAAGTTCAATCAATTTCATCATCTAAAGAAGGAGAATTTGTTCTTACCATTGGTGAATTTGGTTTTGGTAAGCTAACCGATCATAAAGAATATTCACTTACAAATAGAAATGCTAAAGGCAAAACTTCAATTAATCCAGCTAAAGCCGGTAATTTAGTATTTGCTAAATTTGTAAATCCTACTGATGAATTATTAATTATAACCGCGCAAGGAAATACCATTAGAACTCAGCTTGATCAAGTTTCAGTGTTTTCTAGAAATTCTAAAGGAGTTAGAATTATTAAGCTAAACGAAGGCGATAAAATAATTTCTGTCGAAGTTATTAAAAACTAAACAAGCAAAATAAGCAAAAAAAAAGCCAAAATTAGCTTTTTTTGTTTTATTTTTATCTTGAACTGCTGCTACTGTTTGAACTTGAGCTTGTTGAAAGTTGATTAACAAACTGGAAACTTTTGGTAAATTCGTATTTATCATCACCTGCAAATAGTGTAACTTTTAAATTAACATTTAATGTGAATTTAACTGTTGTATTTTCAAGAGAGTAATTTGAAAATGAAATTGGTTCTACTTCTATTTTGTATGGGGCAAATAATTCGTTTCCATTTTGTTTTAATAGTTTTGTTTCACTATCATATGCGCTTTGTAAATCAACATTGTTGAATTTTAGATCTCAGAAACTACTATTTTGTCTTGCTTCATCAGCTTCGCTTAATAAGAATGTGAAACTTAAGGCTTTAAATAATGAACCAGTGTTTTTGTTAGTGAAGTTTGTATCCGTAGAATTACTTTTTACTAAGTTAGCTATTATTGATTTATTTCCACTACTTTTTACAGATAAATCAAATTTGCTAAGAACTGGATCTGTAAGACTCATTTCAGTATTAAGTTTATTTAGTCCGCGAACTGTAAATCTTCTTCTTGAAGATTGAACATTGCCATCATTAGCAGTGCTATCAAGAGCTACTAGATATGCGTCAAATGTTAATTCTCCAGTTAAGTCATTTGGAACTAAATTTTCATATTTAACTTGGATAACTTTGTCATTTGTAGTTTTTACTTGTTGGCTATTAAAAAATGTTGGGTCAAATTGTAATAAAGTATTAGTTAATTCAATTCCTTTTTTAATTCTTCCTCAGTAATATGAAGGATATTCTTTTTGAACGCTAGAACCAGTTAAAGAAGCAACTGAAACTTTATTGTTTAAAATGTAACTTAATTCACCACCTAGTGAGTATCCAGTATTAAAGTCAATTTCTTTATCAATTAATCTAACTTTGGTTTCTGTCACTTCACCATTTTCAAGTCTTTTGCTTAATAAATCTAGATTTAAGTTAAGCTTTGTTCCATTATCTTGAATTTGCATTGTGTTAACAAAAACTCTATTTTTACGTATTAAATCTAATAAGTCATAGTTAACTGTAAATTCTTGATCTACACCAGTAAAACTTTTTAAACCAGAAAGAATTTCTTCTTTGCTTAGTTGATCTGCAGTTGCATTTGTTAATTTTTTACTATATAAAGAATTTTCATTAAAATCTGTTCCAACTGAGAAAATTCTTTTTGTTTGTTGTAATCCGCTTAAGTTAAAATCAAATTCTCCAGTTACTGAAGGATTGCTGCTGTTAACTACAGTTGAACTAAATGATAATGTACCTAAAGCGTCATCGTAAGATTTAACAACAACATTAAGGAATGTATATCCATTTACACTAAAACTTGAGTTAAACACAACATCTGAAGGGAAGGTTGTTCTAGATAAGTTTAATGTATCTAAAATATATGCTGGACCATTTATTGTAATTGAGTTTCTTGTGTTGTTACTTTGATCAAGAACAACTTTATCTTGATTTATAACATCAGATTTTCTTGGAGTACTTTGAGAAGCTTCTACTTTTTTAACAACAAAATCATTTGATTGGTTAAATGTAATTCTTTGACTTTTATCAACTAATTCATATCCAGCTGGAACATAATTACTTAATGATAAAAGAGAATTCTTATCTAAGTTTAATGTAATTGTTTTAACTACTGTATTGTCTTGTAGTTTAAAGTTTAAAGTAGTTGTGTAATTAGTTGTTGATTTTGAAAGAAATACTGTATTGTCTTCAAATAAATGAACTCCATCTAAAGTAAATCTTGAATCTAATTGATAGTTTGCTGGAAGATTCACTTGTAAAAATGCAGTTAGTTTTTCATCTCTATCAGTAAAAAAACCTTCAACTTTAGCAAGTTCTTGTCTTGTAGCTCTATCAACTAAAGAAAATTTAGTTAATTTTTGTTGTACTTGAACTGTAACTGAAGTATTTTGCTTAACGTCATAAAGTAAAGTTTGATTTTCCTTAAAATCATAACCAAAAGGAACATGATTTTCTAAATTAATACTAAACTCTTCTCTACCTTTAAATGTTGTTTTTGAAACTTCTGTTTCGCCATCTTTAAAAGTAACTTCTGCTGCAATTTCTTGTCCTTGATTACTTCCGCCAGTACATGAAATTGCTATTAAACTAGTCGAAGTAATAATTAATGGGGCTGTTATTAAGTGATTTAAAAATTTTTTTCTTTTTTTCATAATTACACATTATATATATTATTTTATGAAAAAGCCGAATTTTTGCATAAAAAAAGCAAGTTTTATTAACTTACAATTTTTAATGAAATTATAATCATTTTAATTTGCTAAATATAAAATCAAAAATTAATTTTTAATTTATTATTCGCTATTTTCAGTTGATAGTATTATGTTATTTATTTGAATATTTTTTATATATTCAAAGCTTACATACAATCCATTTCCATCCGATAATTTAATTACTAAATTAACATTTAAATCAAAATTAACATTATTTTCTTGAAGAGAATAATTCGAAATTGATACTGGTTTTATTTCAATTGAAAATGGTGAAAATATTTCAGTGCCGTTTAATTTTAATAATTTTTTGTCATTATCATATGTATCTTCAATTGATACATTATTGAATTTTAAATTATAAAAATCAGAAATTTTTAAATAATCATAATAAGGATCTCTAAAAAACTGAAAACTTAAAGCATTAAATAATGAATCTTCACTTGTTTTATCTTCAAATCAACTTTGATCATTTGATTTTTCTTTAATTAAATTAGCGATCAATGAGTGATTTACATTTTCTTTGATGCTTAAATTAAATTTTTCAAGAAGATTGTTTTTAGAATCTTCCACATTTATTTTATTTAAACCTGTTATTTTGAATTCTACTCACTTTGATGAGTTAGATTCATTATAAGGACCTTGAGTAGGTTGATATAAATCTTGATTATTATTGTATCTATCTGCTATTAAATAAAAACCAATTTCTAATTCGCCAGTTAAATCATTTGCTTTTAATACAGAATATCTAATTTTAATTGGTATGTTTTCAGTTGTTTTTAATCCGTATTTTTTCCCATATTCTTTGTCAAACGTTATCATTTTTTCAAAATTTTTTCATTCTTTTAGATTGAATGAATAATAAGATGGAAAATGTTTTTTAATCTCGCTAACATTATCAGAAGAATTAACTAAAATGTAATTATCTAAAATATAGTTCAATTCTTCTTTATGTGAATATTTTGAAACATCAATACTAGCTATTGTTTTTGCTAATTTTCTCGTATTTTCTGTAATTTTATTATTTTCAAATTTTTTGCTAACAATATCTAAATCTATATTTAAAAAATATCATCAGCAAAATATAAAATCCCTTTCAATTGAAAGTTTATTAACTATTACTTTTTTATTTTTTATAAGCTTTAATAATTCAAGTTGATATATGCTAATTCCCTTATTTTTATAACCAATAAAACTTGTAAGAGCTTCAAGTATTTTTTCTTTGGGTAATTTTGTTATTTCATCTCTATTTATTCTTTCACGATATAAAAATTTGGGTCAAAACTATAATTAAAATCTTTTAGTTGATATATTTTTCGTAAACCTTTTAAATTAAATTCAAATTCTTTTTTCGCCTTGGAATTGTTATTTTTAGTCACAATTGCTTTAAAAGTTAATGTGTCTAAATCATCATCATAAGATTTTATACTTGTTAAAAAATTATATCCATTGGATGAAAAATTAGATATTAACTTAAAATCAGAGGCAAATGGGTCAGCATTTAAATTCGAATACAATAATAAATTTTCAAAAATATATGCAGGATCATTTATTGTGAATTTGCCTAATTGGGTTTCGCTTTGATCAATTTCTATTTCGTTTTCATTAGCAATATCTGAGTTATCATTTTCTCTGGTTTTTATTTTTTGAACAATAAAATCATTTGTCCAATTAAATAAAATTAATGATCTTTTGTTAACTAATTCATATCCATCTAGAATATAATATCCTAAAGGTAAAATAAAACTATAATCTAAATTCAAAGTATTTTTTTTGACTAAGCCATAATTGTCTTGTCTAAAATTTAAAGTAGTTACATAATTATTTTTTGATTTTGAAACTTTTGATGTATTTTCTTCAAATAGATTAATTTCATCTAAATTAGGGTCTGAATCTAATTGATAACCTTGTGGAATATTAACTTGTAAAAATACATATATTTTGTGGTCTTTATAAGTGAAGAAATTTTCAATTTTTGCTATTTCTTGATTTGTGTCTTTATCTATTAAAGAAAATATTGTTAATCTTTTTCAATTTCAACTGTTAAAGTAGTATTTTTTTAAGATTGTATATTGATTTTTGATTTTCTTTTATTTTGTAGCCAAAAGGAACATGATCTTCTAAGTTAATATTTAATTCATTTTTATTATTAAAAATTTTTCAGAAATGAATTTTTGATCTTCTAAAAAATTACTTCTGCCCTAATAACTTTTTTTATTGTCTTCCGTTTTTTTTATTCAAAACATCATTTTTCTGATCATTTTTTTGATCAGGATTGGAATTTTCATTGTCGTTTGTTTCATTACATGAAACACCAGTTAAACTAGTTGAAGTAATAATTATCGGCGCAGTTATTAAATTAGCTAAAAATTTTTTTTGATTTTCATAGATGACAATTATATATTTATATTTAGTGAAAAGCCTCATTTTTCGGACAAAAAAACAAGCATGGTAACTTGTCTTTTTAATTAAATGTTATTGTGTTTTCTGGTTTTTGATCTCTAAATAAAATTTGAAAAATTTCATTATATCTTTTTACTGGAATATATGTTATTTCTCTTTTTATTTCATCAGGAATTTTTTGTAGATTATCAATGTTTGCATGTGGAATGAAAACGTATTTTATTTTCTTTCAGTAAGCGGCAAATGATTTTTCTTTAAGTCCACCAATTGGGAGAACTTTTCCTTGAAGAGTAATTTCACCAGTCATTGCATAATTATTAGGAACTGGAAGTCTAGTTAAAGCTGAAATAATTGCGGTTGTAAATGTAACTCCAGCAGAAGGCCCATCTTTAGGTGTGGCTCCTTCAGGAACGTGAATGTGAATTGTGTGTTTATCAAAATCAAATGAATGAATTCCAAAATATTTTGCATTTGATCTAACGTATGTTAAAGCAATTTGCGCAGATTCTTTCATTACGTCTTTTAATGAACCTGTTAATTGGATTCCGCCTTTTTCAGATTTAAAGACATTAACTTCAATTTCCAAATCAGATCCACCGTGTGTTGAATATGCTAAACCTGTTGCAATTCCTGGAATTTCATCGTGTTTGTCTTCATCGGTTTTATATGGAGCAGCGCCAAGAAGTTCTTCTAAATTATTTAAACTAATATCAAAAGATTTTAAATCAGGCTCTAAAACTCTTTTAATAACTATTTTTCTAGCTATTTTATCTAGAATTCTCTTTAGTCCTCTAACACCAGCTTCTCTAGTGTAACGATTAATTATAAATCTTAGAGTTTCTTCAGAAATGTTAAATAGTTTTTCATCTAAATAAACTTCATTTATTACTTTAGGAATTAAATGTTTTTGTGCAATTTGCACTTTTTCATTTAATGTATAAGGATCTAATTCTATAACCTCAACTCTATCGATTAAAGCTTCAGGAATATTTTGGAAATAGTTAGCAGTAGCTATAAAAATTATTTTTGACAAATCATATTCTTGTTCTAGATAGTGATCTTGGAATTGTGCGTTTTGTTCAGGATCTAAAACCTCAAGCATAGCACTAGCAGGATCACCTTTATGATCTGATGCCATTTTATCGATTTCATCAAGTAAAAACACAGCATTAGAAACGCCAGCTTTAGCAACACCTTTTACAATTTTTCCAGGCATTGCACCAACATAGGTTCTTCTATGTCCTCTAATTTCACTTTCGTCTTTAACACCACCTAAAGAAATTTTTACGTATTTTTTATTTAGTGCTTCTGAAATAGCTTTGGCTAAGGTAGTTTTTCCGGTTCCAGGAGGACCTACTAAAGCTATAATTGGAACGTTATTAAATACAGCTTTTTCACTAGGTTTATCTTTAAATAAATTTAAGTCAATTTCATAATTTTCATCTATAGAAACAACTTCGTTTTTATAGTTTTTATTATAAGTTTGAGCGTTAATTAAAACTCCAAGGTGTTCTAGAATTCTTTCTTTAACTTCTTTAATTCCGTAGTGATATTTTTCTAAAACTTCTCTTGCGTATTTAATATCTAGTCTATCTTTTGAAACTTTTCTTCATGGAAGTTTTTTAAGATATTCAACATAGTTTTTAACTAAGTTAGCTTCAGGAGAAGCTTGCATCATTTCTGAATATCTTTTAGTTTCATCACGAATAATTTCTTTAATAGAATCCGGATACATTTTCTTTAAGGTTTTATTTTTAAGTCTTTTAACGTATTCATCTTTATCGTCTTGAAGAATATCTTTTCCAAGTTTAGCAAGCTCGTCATCGATTACTTTACGCTTTTCTCTAAGCATGAATTCTTTTTGTTGATTATTTAGCTTTTTAGAAATTTCGCTGGTGATATTTTCTTCTAGTTTAAGAGCGGTTTGAATAAAGTTTCCAACCTCGTTAATTAGACGAGTAAAGTTACCATAGTCAAAGCTATTGTATAAATGTCATTTGTGTGGAAATTTATTTAAATCTAAAAATCCAAAATAAGTCATTAGACTTTCAAAATTATTAAGTAAAAATTCAGATGGATCATTATCTTGAGTTATTTTAGAATCAATTAAAGCTTTAATTTCTTCAATGTCATAAGGTTTAACTTCATCTTTAGCGCCATAATTTTGCTTGAAAAGCATAGCAGTTCCTGCTTGGTTATTGGTGCTAATTCCAAATGAATTTGAATTATTTACAAGAGTTTCAAAAATACTAAAGAAATTCATTTTGTTTTGATCTTGTCTAAATTCATTCATTAAATTTTCTTTAACATCTTCGACATTATTAATATGTCCACTAAGAACCATTTCATAACCTACTGTACCTTTAGCGTTACCATCAACTAAAAAGTTAGCAGACATAATTTCATCTTGATTCATTTCATATGAAAAATTTTGGATATCAAAAAAATGCAATGCTTTAAAAGTTAGTATCAATGCTTTTTCACCTTGATACATAACTTCTTTAGCATCAAGAGGTTTTATATAAAGACCTCTTTGAAGAAATTTAACTTCTTCTGTGTATACATCTTCTGCATATACAATTACAAGACGATCTTCATTTTTAAATTTAAATTTAGTAGTTTCTAATAACTCGATGCTATCTTGTTCTAAAATTAAAACTTCGCTATATCCAAATGGAAAGGAAATTTCGTCAGTTTTTACTATTACATAGTTTAAAGTTTGTTTTTTTTGCATATTTTTTTCTCCAAAATTCTGCTAGTAGGTAAATACTAGATTATTTTATTACAAAATTAATTAATTTACTTGGAATATAAATTTCTTTTATAACTTCCTTATTTTCTAGTCATTTTGCAACTTTTTCTCTAGCTAAAAGAAAAAGATTTTCTTTGGTTATATTTTTTTCAACTTGTAATTCGCCTCTTAATTTACCATTAATTGTAATTCCAATTGACATGGTATTTAATTCAAGAGCAGCTAAGTCTATTTTTTGGTTTTTAAAGTTTTTTAAATTGAAATATTTTTGTGAAATATCTCAAGCAAGATGAGGAATGAAAGGTTCTAGCACATAAGTTAGTACGTAAAACATTTCTGTTATTAAATTAGAATCTTCTTCATTTGAATATTCATTTAAAGTTTCCATTGATCATGAAATTAAAGTATTAAATGCATATTCATTTTCCTTAACTTCAAAAATTTCTTTATTTTTTACAAGTGATAAATAAAGTTTATATCTTGCAAGTTTTTGCTCTTTTGTTAAATTTTCAGGAACCTCAAATTTTCCGCTCTTATTAATAAATTTAACTTTATCGGTTAGTCTTGTTAGAAATTTAAAGCATCCTATAAGACCTAAATCGCTTCATTCTAATTCTTTTGAAGGAGTAGTTGCAAATAAAATAAATAATCTAGTTGCATCTGCTCCATATTTTTCAATCATATCAGTAGGAGCTACTACATTTCCTTTAGATTTAGACATTTTAAAACCATCTTTTAACACCATTCCCTGGGTTAAAAGAGATGAAAAAGGTTCTTTAAAATCTATTAGTTTTAAATCAGCTAAAGCCTTAGTGAAAAACCTTGCATATAAAAGGTGCAAAATAGCATGTTCAATTCCACCAATATATTCATCAACTGAATTTCAGTATTTTAATTGCGCCTGATCAAAGATTTGATTTCATCTTAAATCTTTAGGTGTTGTATATCTTAAAAAATATCAACTTGATTCAAAGAATGTATCTAAAGTATCAGTTTCTCTTTGAGCGTCTAAGTTACAGTTAGGGCATTTGGTTTGAATTCATTTTTGATTTGATTCAAGTGGATTTCCGCTGGCGTTAAATACAACGTCATCAGGAAGTAAAACTGGAAGGTTTTCTAGCTTTTCTGGAACAATTCCACATTTTTGACATTTAACAATTGGAATTGGTGTTCCTCAATATCTTTGTCTTGAAATTCCTCAATCTTTTAAATTGAATTTAACTTCTTTTGTGAAATTATTTTCATCAAAAGAATTATTTGCTAAAGATTTATCTAAATTAAATAAATCAAAATATGATTTATGTTTTTCGTTTTCTAAATTAAATAGTTGAGAATCAACATTTGAATTGTTACTTAAAAAATCAACTACAACTAAATCAAGATTTAAATTTTGATTAGGTAGATTTGCTTTTAAATTTAAATTAATTAAATATTTTTTTGAAAAGTCTTTATTGTTATAAGCTTTATCGATTAAATTTATTTGTTCTAAATCGCTTTCGCTTAATTTTGCTTCTTTAATTAAATCTAAAACTAGATCATGTTTTGATGATAAAGCTAAATATTTTGCAGATTTTAGTTCGCTAAAATTTTCAAAATATAAATCATAAGTTTTACCATTAAAACTAAATTGAGTTTTGAAAAATTTTTTTTTACCAATTCAGTTTTTTTGCATCTTTAAAACTTCGCTTGGTCATTTATTTTCAAGAAGTTTTAAATCAGCTAAAAGTTCATTTGCATACTTGGTTATTTTTAAATAATAAGTTTCAAGTTCTTTTTTTTGGATTTCATTATCACATCTTCAGCATTTATTATCGATGACTTGTTCGTTAGCTAAAACGGTATTATCTTGTTCACAGAAATTTAAAAGACTTTTTTTACGGTAAATTAAATTATTTTCTAAAAACTTTAAGAAAATATATTGTTCTCATTTTGTATAGTCATTATCACATGTTGCTAGCTCTCTATTTCAAGAAAAAGAAATTCCTAGCTCTTTGATAACTTTATTCATTGTCTCTATATTTTCATAAGTTCATTTTTTAGGATGAATATTATTTTTAATAGCAGCGTTTTCTGCAGGAAGACCAAAAGAATCTCAACCAAAAGGATGAAGCACATTGAAATTATTTTTACGGTAGTACCTTGCGATAGCATCACCTATTGTATAGTTTCTAACGTGTCCCATATGTAGCTGTCCGCTTGGATAAGGAAACATACTTAAAACGTATTTTTTTGGCATTGAAAAATCATTCTTTGGTTCAAAAGAATTATTTTCAATTCAATATTTTTGTCATTTTTTTTCAATTTCTTTAAAGTTATACATATGTTTCCTTAATATCTATTTTTTTCTTTTTGTTTTCTTACTCTTGAAAATAATTTTATTTTTACTTCTAAAGAAAATAAAATTGCAATTGGCACTAAATTAATTGAGTAATTTATTAGATTGAATATTATATATAAAGTATATGAACCGCCATAATAATTATTCATTCCAAGAAAGAATGCCTTAAAGCTAACGTCATATTTAGATACTAATTCACTTAAAGTGAAAGTATCTAAAGTTCTAAAAAGTTTGAAATATAAAACATTAAATAAAAAAGTATTTAGTGTTGATAGTAAAAATGTAGAAATAATTATTGAAATAATGGCAGCAGAAAAAAATGAATAAAATTCATTTTTATGAAGTCTTTTAAGATTTAATTCTGCGATTTCAGATTTTGTTAAATTTTCTAAATTTAAATTGTTGCTATTGAATTTAGATTTAAAAAATTTAATAAACAAATGATAAAAGAGAATATAAATGCCAATGAAAAAAAAATTGCTAAGTAGCACTATTAAATTACCAAGATAGCTAATTGCAAGATCATTTTGACTTCAAATTAAAGGAACTATTAAAAAATATAAAAGCAAAATTGTTATGCTTCATTTATATCCAAGAGTATATAAACAAACAAATGAGACAATTAATAAAAAGTGAAAACTCAAAAATGGTGCGATTGGAAATTTGACAAATGATGATAAATAATTCATCATAATTCCAAGCGATAAAAAAATCGAAGCTAAAGCTATTTCAAAAATTATATTTTTATTTTTTGTCTTCATTATGTTCCAAAAAATTTATCACCAGCATCACCTAGGCCTGGCGAGATAAATCCGTTAGAAGTTAATTTTCTATCGATTGAAGCGGTGTAAATATCAATATCTGGATGACGAGCTTGCAGTTTATCTAGAGTCTCTTGAACGGTAAGTAGTGATGCAAATGAAATATTTTTATATCCCATTTTTTTCATTTCATCAATTACATAAATTGCGGAATTTCCAGTAGCTAGCATTGGATCAATAATTACTACAAAAGTTTCAGGATCTAAGGTTGGTACTTTATTTAAATAGCAAACTGGTTTTAGAGTTTTTTCATCTCGCGATAGTCCATAAAAACCAACTCTAGCTTCGCTTGCGATTTCTAAAAATCCATCAAGCATACCAAGACCAGCTCTTAGAATGGGAACAAATAAAATATCTTTATTTAATTTTTTACCTTTAAATTTTTCATCTAATACAGATTTTGATTGATATCTTTTAGCTTTGTATTTTTTTAAAACCTCATAAGCCATCAGGCTTGAGATTTGATTTAAATTTTTTCTAAATTCGTCAATTTTTGTCTTTTTTTCACGTAATTTTGAAAGTTTTATTTCTATTAATGGATGTTTTACTAACTTTAACATTTGCCCTCAATTAAAATTTTTTAAATTATATTACATTATAGATAAGAATCTATTCCCTTTATATAAATTAAAAAATTTGAAAATAAACAAAAATAAGACATTTTATAGCTTATAAGTATGTATATAATATAAAAAATAATATTTTAAAGTAGACTAAAATGAAATTAGATTTAAATGAAATTAACAATCTAGAAGATTTAAAAAAATTAAAAGCAAAATTAAATGCTGCCGATTCTGAAATGAGTCTTTTAAAAGAAGAAATCAAAAAAGCTTCTTATCAACAAAAGGCCCTTTTAGGTCAAAAAATCTCAAAGCTTAAAAATAAGTATCAAGACTTTTTTGAAAAATGTGAAGAAAAAATTCAAAAGCTAAAAATTCAAGAAAAAATCAATAACGAATTTTTCGATTTTTCTAAGCTAGTTAATAAACCTGCAAAACTTCACGTGATAACTGAAATTGAAAATCGTTTTAGAACTTGATTTTTAGCTCATGGTTACTATGAAAGTTTTTCGGGAGAAATTACAGATGATTTTGAAAATTTTGAAATTTTAAATATTCCGCAAAGCCATCCAGCGCGGGCAACGCATGATTCGCTTTATTTTAATAAAACCAAACTTCTTAGAACTCATAATACTGGAATTTCAATTAATGAAATTTTAAAAAGTGATAAAAAAGAAATTTCAACTTTTGCAATCGGTAAAGTTTATAGAAACGATGAAGACGATGCGACCCATTCGCACCAATTTACTCAGCTTGATTTTGTTTGCGTTGGAAAAGTTGGTTTTTCAAATTTAATATGAACTTTAAAAAGTCTTCTTAGCTACGTATTAGAAGAAGATATTAAAATCAAACTTAGACCGAGCTATTTTCCATTTACCGAGCCTAGTGTTGAAGTTGATGTGTTTTATAAAAACAGATGAATTGAAATACTAGGAGCAGGAATGTTGCATCCTAATATTTTAAAAAACAAGAAAAACTGAAGTAATGAATCAGCTTTTGCTGCTGGAATTGGTCTTGAAAGAATTGCCATGATTAAATATGGCTTTAATGACATTAGAGAGCTATATTCAAATGATTTGAGAATCATTGAAAAGTTTTAATAAATGAAAAATTCTTTTTTAATGGTTTTACAATCAGAAGGTAAAAAACCATATTTTAAAAATATTCTTAGTGAGCTTGAAAGAATCGGAAAAGATGAAGTAATTTATCCAGCTCCGCCTGATATTTTTGCAGCCTTTAGTGATTTTGAATTATATGAAACAAATCTTATTTTCTTAGGTCAGGATCCATATCCTAATGGACATGCTAATGGTTATGCGTTTTCATCTAATTCAGAAAAAACTCCAATGAGTTTAAGAAATATTTTTAAAGAATTAAAAAAAGACTATCCTGAAGTTTTAATTCAAAGTAATAATTTAAAAAACTGAAGCAGGCAAAAAGTTTTATTGCTAAATACCGTGCTAACTGTTTCTAAAAATAAACCTGATTCACATAAAAATATTGGTTGAGAAAGTTTTACTTTAAAAGTTGTTGATCTGATACTAGGATTTAATAAAGACTGCATCATAGTAGCTCTTGGCAATAAAGCCAGAGACTTTGTTTCAAAGCTTGAAAATCCAGTTAAAAATTTAATATTTCTATCGCATCCTTCACCGCTTTCATATAATAAAAGCTTCAAAGATTCAAAACTATTTTTAAAAATAAATAATTTATTAAAAGAGCAAAACAAGCCAGAAATCTCTTGAGATATTAAAGGAGAATATGATTTATTCACTTAAACATTTAAATAAATATTTGCCAGAAATTAAATTAGATCAAAGCGTTACAAAAGCGCTTGAATCTTTAGGTTTTGAAGTTGAATTTTTTGAAAAATTTTCAAGCAGCAAAGGACTTTTATTTGCCAAAGTTTTAAATGTTTTTGATAATCCTAATTCAACTAAATTACAAGTAGTTGAATTAGATACAAAACTTGGGAAACTAACAATTCAAACCACTAATAAAGTTTTATCTAAAGGTGATTTAACAATTTGTTATCCAGTTGGTTCTAGCTATCAAGGAAAAGAATTCCAAGAAGTTACAATGCAAGGATATAAATCTCAAGGAATGCTTGCTTCTTTTAGTGAAATCGGCTACGATAATTCGCTACTTACCGATAAAGATCAAATTTTAGTTTTACCAAAAAATTTTGCTTCTTTAAATGATGATGCTAGTGAAAAGTTAGAGTTAAATGATTATATTTTCGAGCTTTCTATTACTACCAATAGAAACGAAATTAATTCATATTATTTTTTAGCTAAAGAATTAGCGGCATATTACAATACAAAATTTAGCTGCGAATTTTTAGATGCAAAATTAAAGCAAAGCTTTGAATCAAGCTTTAAATTTGAAGGTAATTTTTTAGATAAAAATTACTCTTTTACTCTTCTTGAAGCTAAAGGAAAAGTTAGCACTTCTTTTGAAGAAAAACTTTTACTAGCAAAGCATAAAATTGATTCTAAATTTAATCCTGCAGTTAATTTGACTAATCTAGTTTTAATTAATTTAGGAATTCCAATTCACGTTTATGACAAAGCTAAATTAAAAAATACAAAGTTTAGCGTTGATTTATATAATGGCAAAGTTAATCTTTTAGGAAATAAACAAGTTGAAGTTAGTGACGCGCTAGCTGTATTTAATGGTGATAAAGTAGTATCTGTAGCTGCTACTATGGGACTTGAAGAATCTAAAGTAGATTTACAAACAAGTGAATTTGTATTCGAGATGGCTAGCTTTCCATCAAAACTTATTAGAAACAATGCAAAAGAAATAAAAATGAATAGCAATGCTTCTAATTTAGCGTCAAAAACTATTACTAAATATCAAGTTAAATTAGCTCATAAATTCTTATTTAATTACTTAAAAGATTTAAAGCTATCAAATGTAGTTAATGATTTTGAATTAGATAAAAAAGTTGAAATTAATTTTGATGAAGAAAAACTTCAAAGATATTCAAATGGACTTCCATCTAGTGAATTTATTAAAGCTTTTGATAAATTAAAATTGCTAGAATTTGAATTTGAAAATCAAAAAATTAAAGTTCCTCTTTATAGATATGATGTAAGTATTTTCGAAGATATAATCGAAGAGCTTTTTAGATTTTATAACTATGATAATTTCAAAGAAATTCCATATATTCAAATTCCTGGTGAGTTAAAAGCTGATAATAAAAACTTTAAAGAAAAATTAAAAGCATTAGGTTATAGCGAAGCTAGAACTTTTACACTAGTAAATGAAAAAGATTCTAAATTTGATCCTTTAGATTTAAGTGATGCAATTAAGCTTGAAACTTTTGTATCAAAAGAAAGAGAATTTGTTAGAAATTCGCTTGCGATATCTTTAGCAGAAGCCGTCAACAATAACAAAAAGAAAAAGATAAATAATGTTAATTTATTTGAAGTTGGAATGGTTAATGCTAATTTATTTTATGCCTGCCTTGCAACTACAGATAAAAGCTTTTTAGAATTAAAACAAGACTTTGTTAGCTTTTTTGATAACTTAAATTTAGAATTCAAAAAACCAAAAAACCAATTCTTACATCCTAATTATTCAGCTGAAATTTATTTAAATGACCAAAAACTAGGTTGAATTGGAAAAATAAATCCAAGCTTTTTGGATCTTGATTGTCTTTTTGTTGAATTTAAATACGATTTATATTTTGATGATAAATTCAAAAAATATGAAGCTCCAAATTTAGATGTATTAAAATCAATAGATTTAACTTTTGAACTTAATAATAATGAACATTTACAAAAATATTTAGATAAAATTAATTCTGTTGCAAAAGTTTTTGAAATCAAAGAAATTGATGATTTCAAAAAAGAAACCTCACATAATGTTTCACTAAGAATTACAGCTCCTAGCGCAGAAATTGATAAATTAAATTCACATTTCAATAAGGATTAATAATGTATAAAAATTTGAAATTAAATGATAAATATGTTCAAAAAGCTATTAATTCAGAATTTAAAAGACAAAGAAATTTCATCGAATTAATTGCAAGTGAAAATTATGTATCCGATGATGTTTTAAAAGCTCAAGGAAGCGTTTTAACTAATAAATATGGAGAAGGATATCCATATAGAAGATACTACGGAAGCTGTGAAAATGTCGATATGGTCGAGCAAGTTGCAATTGATCGTTTGAAAGAAATTTTTAAAGTAAATTATGCAAATGTTCAGCCTTATTCAGGAAGCGTAGCTAACGCAGCAGCTATCGCTAGCGTAGTTCCTAATGGCGGAAAAATAATGGGGCTATCTCTAAAAAGCGGAGGACATTTAACTCACGGATATAAAATTTCATTTAGTGGTATATTTTACAATTCAATTACTTATGAAGTAGGTAAAAACGGAATGCTAGACTATGAAGAAATTAAAAAAATAGCACTAGTAGAAAAACCTGATTTAATCATCTGCGGATATTCAGCTTATCCTAGATTAATTGACTTTAAAAAATTTAGAGAAATAGCTGATTTATGTGGTGCTAAATTAATGGCTGACGTAGCTCATATTGCAGGTCTTATTGCCGGCGGAGTTCATCCAAGTCCAGTAGGATATGCGCACGTGATAACTTCTACAACTCATAAAACTTTTAGAGGTGCAAGAGGTGGCGTGATAATGACCAATGACGAAGAAATTGCTAAAAAAGTTGATCGTTGAGTTTTTCCTGGATATCAAGGTGGGCCGCTATTTCACGCCATTGCTGGAAAGGCAATAGCCTTCTATGAAGCTCTTCAACCTAGCTTTAAAACATATGCAGAAAATATTGTCAAAAACGCTAAAGTTTTCTCTGAGGCATTTATTAAAAAAGGTGTTGAAGTAGTATCTGGCGGAACTGATAATCACTTGCTTTTAATTAACGTTAAATCTTCATATAATATCACCGGAAAAGAAGCAGAAAACTTCTTAGAAAAAATTAATATTACTATCAATAAAAATTCAATTCCTTTTGACGAACTTCCTCCGCTGGTTACTTCTGGAATTAGGCTAGGAACAGCGGCTATGACTTCAAGGAATTTTACAAAGTGAGAAGAGCTAGCTGAAATAATTGATTATTCACTAAGAAATTTAGAATTTTTAAATTCTAAATCTAAAGCTGCAAGAGACAAAGTCAAAGAACTTAAAAATAGAGTTTTATCATTTAATAAAGAATTTCCAATACTAAAAAAATACTAAATAAAAATGTCAAACATCTTGACATTTTTATTTCGCGGTTGTTACTTCAAAAACAAGAGAAGTTTCCTTGGCAAAAGATTTTAGCGTAAAAAATTCTTTTTTAAATTCTTCTTTTGTTACAAAAGCTTCATAAGCTTGTTTATTTGTTCATCTTTGAACTAAAAGCACGCTAACTACTTCTTGATCTTTTTTGGTAATTGCATATTCAAAGCTTAAATTTAATTCTTGCATTTGAGCTTTTTTAACAAAAACATATAAATAGTCAATAAAACCTTTAATTTTTTCTGATGCTACTTTGTAAAGAGTTGCTTTTATAAAAATCATATTAATCCTTTTTTAAACGGTTATATAAAATATATTTATCAGGGAAAATAGTTTCATTAAATTTAGAAAAATCATCAATTTTTTCTAAATCAAAATGAGTTACTTTTAAAACTTCTGCTACTTCTTTTGTTTTATTTTTAAAGACAATTGAATAATAACATGATAGCGCATAAATTCCATTAAATAAAACAATAAGTATTTTTTCAAGTTCTTTTAAATTATCTTTAAGAGTTCAAGGCATTTTAATGTCGATAAATTTATTTAAATCAGATGCCAGTTCTCTTGCTACTTCAAAAGCTTTATCAACAAAATATAAATCCATATGCTTTTTAAAATCAACTTTTGATTTTAAAATTTTTTCTTCGATTTCTAAGAAATCTTTTTCTGTATTTTTGCTGTATTTTAATGGAACGCTAAAACTATTTGCATACATTTTAAGGCTTCTAGAAATTAAATTTCCATAGTTATTAATAATATTTGCATTAATTGAATCAACTAATAGCTTTTCATCAAAAACTCCATCGTTACCCATTGGAATTTGACTAGCTAAAAAGTATTTTATTTGTTCTTTGTCAAATTTTAAAAGAAGTTCATTAGGATCTACAACATTACCTTTAGATTTTGACATTTTTCCATCGCTAGCTAAGATTCAACCATGGGCTACTATATTTGTAGGCTGCTTTAAATTAAGTGCTTTTAAAAATATAGGTCAGTAAATCATGTGAAATCTTGCAATTTCTTTTCCGATTAAATGAACCACTTTTGAATTAGGATTTTCTCAAAAGTTTTTGAAGTCTTCACTTTGAGAATCGTAGTCTAATTCTGGATTATATCCCAATGCACTTATGTAATTTGAAAGCGCATCAACTCAAACGTAGAGAGTATGATTTAAATCTTCTTTAATAGGAATAGCTCAAGATACATTTGTTCTAGTTACCGATAAATCTTGAAGCCCATTTTTAATGAAATTATTTAGAATTTCATTTTCTATTTTTTTAGGAAATAAAAAATTAGAATTTTCTGCAAAATATTTTTTTAGTCACGGAGAAAACTCGCTCATTTTAAAAAAGTAGCTTTCTTCTGAAACTTCAATTAATTCATCATGTGATACTGGATGGTAATACTTACCATTTTTTTCTAGCGCTTGCGATTTGGTAAAAAATTCTTCAGCAGAAACTGAATATAACCCGGTGTAATTATTTTTATAAATATAGTTATTTTTATAAAAATAAGAAAAGATTTTTTGAGCTGTTTTTTTGTGATTTTCAGAAGTAGTTCTTATAAAAATATCATAGTTAATATCGTAGCTATTTCAAAGCTCTTTGAATTTAGCAGCTACGCTATTTACAAATTCAATTTCACTTAAATTATTTTCTTTAGCTTTTTGTGCGATTTTACTTCCGTGCTCATCGCTACCGGTTAAAAACTTAGTTTCATTACCTAAAAGTTTTTGGTAATTTCTAATAACTCAAGCTAGTGTGGTTGTATATAAATGACCAATATGCAAATTACCAGATGCATAATAAATTGGAGTTGTAATATAAAAGTTTTTTTTCATTTTAATTATCAATTTTAATGGGTTTATATATTTGCTTTATTTCAGGAAGATATTCATGGTTTTGCTCGTCGTCAGCATGTAAAAATAATGCTGGTAGAAATTCTGTGAAGTACGGCGAATTAAATTTAGCATTGCATAGCACGAATTTAGCACGGGCCGATTTTCTAGTATATACAAATTGTACCTTTTTAGGTTCAAAATTATATTTTCTTAAAGTAGTAAATAAATCAACTAAGCGCTCGATAGGTAGCACTATTGAAAGCTCGCCTTTTTGCTGAATTATTTTAGCTGATCCTGCAATTATTTGCTCTAAATTTAATTTTACTTCGTAGTTTGCAATTAATTTCTCCTTTGTGATTTCTTTTTTTACTTTTTGTTTTTCGTAAATATAAAAAGGAGGATTGCAAAAAATTACATCATATTTTGGAAGAGTTTTATTGCAATGATTTTTATAAAAATCATTAAAGTTACCATGAATTAAATTTATTTGATTTTCTAAATTATTTAACTTAACATTAATTTCTGCTAGTTCTAGCGCTTTTGCTTGAATTTCTAAAGCATCTATTTTCAATTTTTTACTTCTAGAAGCTACAAAAATAGAAAGCGCACCGTTATTGGTTCCGATCTCTAATGCCGACTTTGTTTTATTAGTTAAATTAATAAAGTTACCAAGCAATATTGTATCAACTGAATAATTAAACATAGTTTTATCTTGGTAGACATATAAATTAGAGTCAAAACCTAGTGAATTTTTTTTAACTTCAGGTTTATTTAGAATTTCTTGGTTTTTCATGTTTTCTAGTTAAATTTAATTTATAAGCATCATATTGACTCTCTAACACGCAGTCAATTTTACCTTCAAGTAAATCAGTTGCAATTATTACCACATCAACATATTCGCCGATTTTATAGCTTTTAGTTTCACTCGCAAAAACGGTAAGCATTTCATTGGATTCATAGCTTCCATCAAAGAAATTGCTTTTGTGAATTAGTCCTGATCCACCAAATTCAAATTCAACAAAAATTCCAAAATTTAAAACCGATACAATTTGAGCTTTGAATTTTTGTCCTGTTTGGAATTTTAAAAATTCAGCAAATTTTAAATCATTAACTTTTCTTTCGATTTCTACTGCTTTTTGCTCAGAATTTGAATTCAGCTGAGCATAGCTACCAAGCTTAGAATCAAAGTGATTTAAAATCTCTTGGCTAGATTTTCCTTCAAGATGCATAGTTAAAATTCTATGCACTAAAAGATCTGGATATCTTCTAATCGGAGAAGTAAAATGACAATAAAATTCAGAAGCTAGACCAAAGTGACCGATATTATTTAAAGAATAAATTGCTTTTTGCATTGTTCTTAAAAATAATAAATTTATAAAGTAATCATTTCTTTGGTTTCTTGTTTGATGAACAAACTTTGAAAAATCATTAGCTGAGCTTGTAATAGAATTAATATTTTTAATATTAATTCCTAAAGCCGTTAAATTAGTTTTAAGGCTTTGAAGTTTTTCTTCTGATGGATTTTCATGAATTCTATATAAAACCGGCATTTTTAAATCACTAAGATATTTAGCGACAACTTCATTGGTTCTAACCATGAAATCTTCTATTAAAATTTCGCTATAAACTCTTTTGTGAATTTTAATTTCCTTTACAGTTCCATCTTCATTTAGGAAAATTTTAGGTTCTGGAATTTCAAAGTCAACATAACCTTGAGCTTCTTTATATTTATGAAGAATAAGGCTTAACTCATAAGCATTAGTTAGCATTGTTTCTAACTCTTTAACATAAGAAGATTTTTTTTGTTCTAAAGATAAAAAGTTATTATCTTTATCAAAAAAAGCTTGTACTTGTTTATAAGTTAATCTAAACTTAGAATTAATAACTGATTTATAAATTTTATAATTTACGTTATTTCCGTGCTGATCGATTTCAATGTCACAGCTTAATGCAAATCTATCGACATTTGGATTAATAGAACATATTCCATTAGAAAGTTCGCTAGGAAGCATTGGAATAACGCCATTGGCGATATAAATGCTAGTTCCTCTTTTGAGCGCTTCTGAATCTAGATTTGTTTTTTCTTTAACGTAATGGGCCACATCGGCAATATGAACAGATAATAAAAAGTTTCCGTTTTCTAGTTTTTTAACATTAATAGCATCATCAAAGTCTTTGGTGCTTTCACCGTCGATTGTAACTATTAGTTCACTAGTTAAATTTTTTCTTTGAAATTTTTCTTTAATATTTAAATCAACTTCTTGCGGAATTAATTTTGATTCAGCTAAAGTTTCAGCGCTAAATTCTAAATCGATATTAGTAGATTCTAAATAAGCTTTAACAAATACATTCGGATCACTGGTATTGGTGATTACTTTTTTAATTTCAAGTGATACTAGGTTTTTGTCATATTTTTTAATTTCACATAATACGCAGTCATTGATTTTAACTTTAGATGATAAATTTAAAAGTTCAAATTTTACTTTATCAAAGCAACCATCTGCTGGCGCAAAAAAGATGGTGTTTTTATCTTTTTTGATAAAGCCAATTATTTTTTGATTATTTCTTTGAACTATTTCATCAACTACTGCAAGCAGCTGCCTTGTTGGATTTTTTTCGTTATGGTCTTTGTAAATTGAAGCAATTACTTCATCGTTATTAAGCGCTGAATTTAAATCTTGGAATTTAACAAAAACACTTTCTTTTTCTTGGGCCTCGTTTTCAAATTCTAAAAAGGCAAATTGTTTTTTAGAAGCTACTTTGATAATTCCACTTTGTTTTCTTAAAAACTCTGGAACGTAATAATTAGAATCAAAGGTTTTAAAAATTTCATTTCTTTTAATTAGGCTTACTAAGTAAGCACTAAATTCTTTATTGTCCTTGCGATTTATTTTTAAATAATTTGCAAGTTCAATAAAAGAGACATTTTTTCTAGCTTTGATGTAATTTATTAATTTAATTTTATCTATGTTCATAATTTATATTTAATTATATATACATTAAGCAAAAAGCAAATAAAAAAAGTCCATTTAAAATAAAACAGACTTTTTCTCTTATTTTGCTTATTTAGAAGCTTTTTTGAATTTTCAAGCTCATTCATGACAAAATAAAACTACTTCATCAAGAACAGGTTGAACTCTAAAGTCAACGCTTTTTAATTTAGATACAAAATCTAAAAGTTTTTCTAAGTCTTTTGAAAGTTCTACAAAAGCATCTTTAGAAGTAAAGTTTTTAGCTTTAACTTCTTTAATTAGTGATGCTTTGCTAGCTTCACTGTATGATCCTAAAGCTAGGCCGTCAAACATAACAACTTTTTCAGCTACCGCATCCATTTGCTCTTGGCAACCATCGAAGAAGGTGTCAAGCTCTTCATGGGTTTCAAAGAAGTGTTCTCCTGAAACATTTCAGTGGTAGTTTTTAGCTTTAAGTGCAAGTAGCATAAAGCTAGCTTGCAAAGTTAATAAATATTCAAGTTTTTTCATTTGCTATATTTTATAATATATTATTATTTAAATTTAAATTCTTTTAAGTGCTTATCAGAAAAACTTTCCGCGTATTTAACTAATAGATCAACGGTGTGTTTGATATCAACTAGAGATGCCATTCCTAGAGGTGAATGCAAGTATCTTTGAGGAATAGAGGTAGTAATAGTTGCCGCCCCTCCTTGAGCGTATTGAAGCTCGGCAGCGTCAGTTCCTCCACCTTCTGCGATGTATTTATAAGCAAGCAGTTTATGTTTTTTAGCAACTTGCATTAGTTGTCTTAGTAAATTTGTATCAGGGAGAGTTCCACCATCTTGAACTAGTAGCGCTACTCCTTTTCCTAGTGATGGAGTTCCTTTAGGAGCTCCAAAGCTATCGTGAGCCGCTCCGGTATCAAGAGCTATAGCCACGTCTGGATTAATTAAAGTAACTGAAGTTTTAGCTCCTCTAGTTCCGACTTCTTCTTGAGCGGTTCCTACTAAATATAAATCACAATTTAAATTAGCTTTAGCTAGCGCTTTTCCAACAAGTTCTAGAGCGGTAACTCCTGCTCTATTATCCATAGCTTTTCCAGCTACTAAATCATTTGGAAATTCTAGATATTCTCCTGATAGATAAATTGGATCTCCAATTTCTATTCCGGCTTCTTCTACTTGTTTTTTAGAAGTAAAACCAAAGTCTACAAAAAGCTCTTTTTCTAAAATAGCTTTTGTGAATTTTTCTCTTTCTAAAATATGAATGCTAGTGTGACCGAAAATTCCAGTATAAACTTTTCCATTTGAATTAGCTTTAAGCTTAGCTTTGGTTCCGATCACTACGTTAGGTCATACTCCACCTACAGTTTTAACTAAAACATTTCCGTTTTCTTCAACGCTTCTAACAAGGTATCCGACTTCATCCATATGCGCTGCGATCATTAATTTTGGAGCGTTTTTAACTTTAGATTTTTTATAAAAAATAACAGAACCTAAATTATCTCTAGATACTTTAAATTCTTTTGGCATATTTTTCTTTAATTCAGTAACTACTTCTTCTTCATAACGAGAAATAGCTTCAAGTGACATGTATTTTTTGAGTCTTTGTGAAATTTCTTTTAAACTTGACATTTTGCCTTCCTTTTTAAGTTAACTAAAGTATATATTAAAATAAATTTTGCAGATTAAAAATTTAATTTTAACAGCATTATTAGGCGGAATTGTGGTATAATTTAAGACTAAGTAAGGCGGCTAAATATGCAAAAAATTTACAACCACCAAAATGTAGAAGATGGCATTGAATCTAAATGAAGAGAAAAAAAATATTTCATAGATCATAATTTAGATAAAAAACCATTTTCAATACTACTTCCGCCCCCTAATGTAACTGGTAAGTTGCACTTGGGGCACGCATTAGATTCTTATATTCCCGATACTATAATTAGATTTAAAAAACTTTCAGGATATGACGTTTTATGACTTCCTGGAATGGATCATGCCGGAATTGCAACGCAATCAAAAGTCGAAAGCGAACTTTACAAGCAAAGCAAATTAACTCGCCACGATCTAGGAAAAGAAAAATTTTTAGCTGAAGTTTGAAAATGAAAAGAAATTCATGAAAAGCTTTTCAGGCAGCAATGACAAACTTTGGGGTTAGCTTTAGATTATTCAAATGAAGCCTTTACTCTTTCTAAAGAAGTAAATGAAAAAGTTATTAAAATTTTTGTAGAGCTATACAATCGCGGATATATCTACAAAAAAAATAGAGCAGTTTCTTGAGATATTAATCTTCAAACTGCAATATCAAACATTGAAGTAATTAACAAAGAAACTCCTCAAAAAATGTATTACATTAAATACTTTTTTGAAAATTCAAGCGAATATTTAACTATAGCAACCACTAGAGTTGAAACCATGCTTAGTGACGTTGCAGTAGTTGCTAATCCAAAAGATAAGCGTTATAAAAATTTAAAGAATAAATTTTTAATTCATCCTATTACTAAAAAAAGGCTGCCATTGATTTTTGACGAATACGTTAAAATTAAATTTGGTTCAGGCCTTATGAAGCTTTCAGCTCACGCTGAAGCCGACATTGAAATCATTGAAAAACTAGGCCTAGAAGTAATTGAAACCATTGATAAAAATGGTTATATCAACGCTCCTGATTATCAGTGACATAAAATGGAACGTTTTGAAGCTAGAGAAAAAATGGCTCAGTTTTTAGAGGAGAATAATTATCTGATAAAAGCTGAAGATAGTATTTCAAATGTTTCATATTCAGATAGAAGCAATAGCGTTATAGAAACTTTAATGCTGCCACAGTGATTTATTAAAATGGATCACTTTAGAGATTTAATTTTAAAAAATCTATCATCAAAGGAAAAAATTAAATTCCTTCCTAATAGATATAAAAATAATCTAAAAAGATGAATGAATAATGTCTATGATTGAAACATTTCAAGACAACTTTGATGAGGACATCAAATTCCAGCTTGATATAAAGATGGAAAGATGAAAGTTCAAGCAGAAAGCCCTGGGCAGGGCTGAGTTCAAGATAGCGATGTTTTAGATACTTGATTTTCTAGCGGAATTGCAGCTTTTAGCTTTTTTAAATGAGAAAACGATGATGCATTTTTTAAAAGATATTATCCATCATCGCTTATGGTTTCAGGATATGATTTAATTTTCTTTTGAATTTCTAGAATGATATTTTTATCACTAGAATTCACAAATCAAAGACCATTTAAAGAAGTCTTCATGCATGGGCTTATTAGAGATAAAGACGGAAGAAAAATGTCAAAATCTCTTAATAACGGAATTGATCCAATTGAAGTTGTAGAAAAATATGGATCAGACGCGCTAAGATGATTTTTAATAACTAATACTGCTCCAGGAATGGATATTAGATATAACCAAGAAAAAATTAAAAGCGCTTGAAAGATATCTAACAAGCTTTATAACGTTGCTTTATATATATCATCAATGCCTGATAATAATTTAGAAGCTAAATATTCTAAATTAAGCGAGCAAAGCAAATGAATTTTAAATAAGCTTTCTGCTTTAAATAAACAAATTCAAAAAGTATTTAAAACTTATGACTTTAGCATTATCGGCGTAGAGATATATCAATTTATATTTACTGATTTATCATCTTGATATATTGAATTAATTAAAAGCTTAAATATTAAAAACGAAGCAATGTATGTTTTTAAAAAGATTTTAATTATGCTTCATCCGTTTCTACCTTTCACCAGTGATTATTTATTCAATAAACTTTACAACGAAGAGCTACTAGAACAATCTTGGCCTAAGTTTAAAAGATTTAAAGATAGCAGCGAGATTAATTTATTAATTGATGCTATTACTAAAATTAGAAAATATCGTGATGATAATAATATTTCTAAAAAAGAAAAGCTTTATCTTTGTTTAAAAGAAAAAATTTCAAAGAAAAATCTAAATATTCTTTTATCGCTAACTAATAGTGAATATAAAAAAAATAAAGACTTTTTAATAGTTTTGGATAATAATTCAATTTTTATTGAAATATCTCAAGAGCAAAAACAAAAACAAAAGCAAGAGCTTGAGAAAAAAATAGCATTCTGTCAAAGTGAAATTACAAGAGCGCAAAATATTTTAAGCAATCAAAACTTTATAGCTAAAGCTCCTAAAGAAAAAATTAAATTAGAAGAAGATAAATTACAAAGATATAAACAAGAGTTGCAAATTTATCTAGAGGAATTAAAATGAAAATATTAAGTGGAAGAGAAAAAGCCGAACAAGATTTAAAACAATTAAAAAAAGAACTTGACGAGCTTAATTTAAATCGCCCTATTAAACTAGCTATTATTCAAGTTGGCGATAAAATGGAATCAAATCGCTATGTTGAGCAAAAGCTTAAAAAAGCTAAAGAAATTGGAATAGAAGCTAAATGTTTTAAATTCGATGAAAACATAACTCAAAAAAGACTTCTTCTAGCAATGGATGAAATCAATGAAAACTGAGATGGAATTTTAATTCAACTTCCACTTCCTAAGCATCTTCCTAAAGAAGTAATTTTAGATGCCGTGCCATATGAAAAAGATATCGATGGGCTATCACATCGTAATGAATTTATTTTATATAACGAAAAAAATTCAGATGATAAATTCTTTGTGCCAGCTGCTGCTAGAGCGGTTTTAGAATTAATCGAGCATCACGAAATTAACTACAAAAAGAAAAAAGTAGCAGTAGTTGGAAGAAGCCATTTAGTAGGTAAGCCAGTGGCTCATATTCTTAAAAGAAGAGGAGCTAGCGTTTCTACTTTTGATGAAAATACACCAATTAAACTTGTAGCTAGCGCTGATATAGTTATAGTTGCAATTGGAGTTCCAAAATACATCAAAGCCGAAAACATCAAGCAAGGCGCAATTATAATTGATGTAGGAACTAACTATGATCAAAATGATCCAAGTGTAATCTTTGGTGATGTCGATCACGAAAGCGTTAAAACTAAGGTCAGCGCTATAACTCCAGTTCCTGGAGGAGTAGGGCCTTTAACAGTGGTTTGTTTACTTAAAAACTTAGTGGAGATATACAAATAATGAAAAATATTGCTATTTTAACATCAGGAGGAGATTCTCCTGGAATGAATCCAGCTGTGGTTGCTATTGTAAAAGCAGCTAAAGCTAATAATATTAATTCTTATGTAGTTTATGAAGGATATAAAGGTCTTGTAGAAAATAATATCCAAAGCGCTAGTGAATTAAATATTAATGATTATATTTCTAGAGGTGGAACTTTTATTTATTCAGCTAGATATCCAGAATTTAAAGACAAAGAAGTAAGAGCTAAAGCTATTGAAAATTTAAAAACTAAAAACATTGAAGCTTTAATAGTAATCGGTGGTGATGGTTCATATATGGGAGCACAAAAACTTCATGAAGAAGGAGTTAAAACAATAGGTCTTCCTGGAACTATCGATAACGATATTAAAAGCTCAGATTTTACCATAGGCTATGACACCGCTCTTAATACAATCGTTTCAGCGGTTGATAAAATTAGAGACACCGCTAATAGTCATCAAAGAATTATGATTGTTGAAGTTATGGGAAATCAATGTGGTGATTTAGCGCTTTATTCAGGAATTGCAACAGGAGCTGAAATTATTGCAACTAGTTCATATACCCCAACACCAGAAGAAATCGCAAATCAAGCCTTAGAGCTAACTAAGCAAAAAAATCGTCGTAGCGTTATTATTATGGTTTCTGAAAAAAGATATAACATTACCGAGCTTGCTAAGCTAGTTGAAGAAAAAACCAAATGAGCTACAAGAGCTAATTCATTAAATCACATTCAAAGAGGTGGAAGCCCTACAGCACAAGAAAGAATATTAGCTTCACTTCTTGGTTTTAAAGCAGTTGAATTTTTATTAGATAACAAAAGCGGATATGCGCTTGGAATTCAAAATAACGATATTGTCGGAGTTCCTATTTTAGAAGCTCTAAACATGGAGCCAGTTGCTGCTAAAAAAACTCTAGAAAAAACAGTAAAAATCAATAAAATTAACAAAATAATATAACAAAATTCAAAACAAAAATGCGCCTAAATTAGTGCATTTTTTGTTTGAAATTTTTATTCTCAAAATAATAAAGGGTTTATTTTTTTTATCCTGCGTTTCCAAGTTGTAATGAAGAAAAAACGAATACACCTATAAATAAGGCGTATTCGTTTTTTGCGCTTTTAAATTACAATGATAGACCATCAACGGCATATTGAAAATCACTATATATTTTGTTTAATTCCTTATATTCTGAGTCTAAATTATTCTTGATTTCACTTACAACCTTAACATTGACAGTCTTTGTTGTGATTGTTATAAGTTTCAATGTATCTATAAACATATTCATTGTCAGTTTTTGGATCTCTGCATTATCTTTATAAAATTTCTTTAATTTATAAATGCAATATTTCAAAACAATTAGAGACAAAAAGCATAAAAATACATGAGATTGAATATGCTCGTTTTTATAAACGCATATCGGTCTAACTTCGATTGCTGATTTTAAGCTTCTAAAACTTTCTTCCACTTTTCATTGTCTATTATATATTTCATTGGCTTTTTTTGAATTTAAATTTGTTATGTTCGTTTCAATTATATAAAAGCCATTTTCATTAACCACTTTTTTAATTTTTTCAATATTTAATCTTGCTACTGTTTTACCATCTACATCCATATACTTTTTCTTATATTCAGAAGCCAAAGCACTTAATGGCAATTCACCTTTAATAGACTTTTTTTTCAATTTATTAATAAGATTTTGTCTTTTTATTTTGTCTAAAGTTTGTTTTGAAGGGCTAAAATAGACAAATTGTTTTCTAAATGTATCGCTATCTCTTTTTTTATTTTTGTTTTTAGCTCAAATAGATTAAACGAATCTAGATTTAGTAAAATACTCATTTTCTTGAACAAAGCCTTGTTTATTTACTATAAATGCTTTATCTTCTTTTCCAAGAATATCAATACGTTTCTGAAGTATATATTTATATCCTTTTTGTTCTAAATATCTTAAATTCGCATTTTGACTAATAGTTTTATCAGCAACAATTATTATGTCTTTTGTTTTGTAAATTCTTTGCATTTCGATTAAAAATTTCACAAGAGTTTTAGAATCTGTAGTATTTCCTTTTAAAACTTTATAGTGAAAAGCAATGCCATTATTATCAACTGCCATAACCACAACAATTTGATCTTCATCATGCTTTCCATCTTTAGAAAAAACCTCTTTGTCTCAAAGCATCTCTTGAAAAACTTTGAAAATAAATAGTTGTATTATCAAAATGCATTAATTTTGCGTTTCTAGTTGTCAATTCTTGCATTTTGTTATAAATATTGACTAAAATTGCATTTTTATATTCTAAAAAAGTATCGAAATAGTTATAAATTGAAGATTTTTTTATATCTATCTTATGTAAAAAGTCATTTTTGTTTTTGTATTGACAAATATAACTTCTTGGTTGAATTATTCTTGTTGCAACAATAAATTCCAATACTTCTTCTAAAGATTTGTGTTTAGTTTTCGGTAATTCTTTAAATAAATCTAGTTCTTTAATTACTTTATAAATCAATTCAATACCAACGTTTTTTACATTTGTTTCGACAGATGTCGGGTTAAGCAATTGAAAAAATTTGGTTTTAACTTCAATTTTATTCTCTCCAACAGGGACCAATCTAGCAATTTGTTTTAAATCATCGATATTTTGTAGAGAATATTTTTCTTTAATTTCTTCTCAATAACCTAATCCAACTAAATTACCAATCCCTTTACCGTATTCTTTTGATATTTCTAATGCAATGTAAATTTCTTTTGGGTTTTTTCTTTTATACAAAATGTAATTACTCATATTTATATTATACATTATTATCATTGTAATCATTGTAAAAAATTAAAATAATTAAAAAATGTACTTATATACTATGTATATAAGTAATAAGGTAAAAGGTATAAAAAAGAGCTTCAAACTTGGAAATTCAGGTTTTTCTAAGAGAAAAGTTAAAGTTTTGTAACAAGAATTCTATTTTTCGCGAATATCATAAGAAATTCGTCTATAATTTTTAATGGTTATATATGAATGCTCTCTTGAGAGCATTTTTCTTTCTTTTTGTAGTAAGTTTTTAATAAAAAAACTCCCAAAAAAATTTTAATATTTTTTTGGGAGTGATAACTTGGAAGTTACAATGTGGGAATAGTTAATTCTAAAATTATATATTTATAGAATTAACTATTTTTGTGTAACATAAAATAATAAAGGTTTGGATAATTTTTTAACTCATTCTTCTTCTAATTTTTCATCTCTTTTTGATACTTCCAAAATTTTAAAATTAAATTCATCCGATAATATTTTTTTCATATCTTCTTGTGTGTAAAATCTGTTTTTTACTCATATATCATTTTCTTTATTTGATAGAACTTTTTTTTCAGAAAATAACTCTAAGTCATAAACTTTTACTTTTTCTAATCAATAATTTTTGTATTCTTCAGTAGAAAACATATCATGTATAGTAAAAATGAATTTTCCACCCTTTTTTAACAAGTTATAAATATTATTTAAAGCCATTCTAACTTCTTTTTCTTCAAGAATATTTGTCAAACCATTAAAAGAAAACAAAATAAGATCATATTTTTCTTTTTCGTTAATTTTCTCTATTATATTTTTATGCTTAAATAATATAGAATTATCAGAATTTCTTTTTTTGCAATTATTAATAAATATTTTATTTATGTCAATTGCTTCAATTTTAGAATTAGGGAACATTTTTTTTAATTCAAAAGTAGTTCTCCCCAGTCCGCATCCAATATCGTATATTTTTAATTCTTTTGTATTATCGAAAAAATATTTTTCGATTATATTTTTTTCTGAATTTCAAAGACCATTTTTTGTATATTCTTCATAATCTTTAAAAGTTTTTTTAGAAGAATAAAATTTATTAATATTATTTGTTTTAAAAATAATTAATGAAGTTGTAATTATAAGTGTAGACAATATTAATATAATAAGCGAATAACTTAAATATGCTCAATAATAACTAAATTTATTGTTAAAAAATGTAAATAGAATTATAAGTAAATTAGAAACTATAACTCTAGTGGCCAATGATCAACCATTTTGCTTATGAAAATCTTTTTTATTAAATAACTTGTATGATTCAGAATAAAAGGTTGGTAATGTGATACTAAAAATAAACTGTTGAATAGTGTTGATCAAAAAATAATATATGAAAATAACATAAGAAGAAGTTGTTAATTTTTCTATGAAAATTCATGAAGTAGCTAAAATGAGCATTACTAGCATTAGTATATGTAATTTTATTTTAGATTTATTAAAATGATTTAATATCATCAATAAAATGGTAGCTATTAAACCGCTTATTGACATAGTTAATGTGAATCAAAAAGATCATTCATTATAACTATAATCTTTAATATATGCGAAAAATTGTATCAATCCCGCTTGTCTAGGATAAAGTAATATACCAATTAAAATAGAGAAAGAAAAAATAAATATTCAGCTTGATAATTTAGTTTTTTTAATATCTTGTGAAATAGTTTTTTTAGAAAATTCAATTGAATTTATATTAAGTTTTAAACTCCAATACAATATACCAGATATTAAATAAGTAATAATATTAAAAACTATCAATCAATAAAATTGTAAATAATTATATAAATAAAATGACATTAAAGGTGAAAGAACAAAACCTATTGATATAGCAAGAGAATTGCCAATATTAAAGGACTTTAAGGTTTTTTCATCTGTAGCTAAATAATATAACACATTTTTTAAATGAATAAAGCGATAAGAATGTATAGTACCCAATATAGTTGATAAAACAATTAATATAATGGAAAAGATGTTAGAAGTTAAAAATCAAATAGAAATAATAAATACTATCAAGAGAAAAAAAGCACTTAAAATATCAGTTAATAGTAATGCGGTTTTATCTTTAAGAATTTTTACTAATTTATTTGAAAAAATATAAATAATTATTGATGGCAATTGAATTAATAAATATAATAAAGTAACCAATCAAAAATCACCAGATATTTTATATATATAAATTGCTGAAGAAATTTTAAATGCTTCAGAACCGATTAATGATATTCCTACTGCTGAAACATATTTAAAAAGATTAAAATTAAAGGATTTCTTCATTTATAAGCTCCATAAAAATTAACATATAATACATGTTTTTACTTAAAACATTAGATTCATAACTATGAATTTTATCAGCAGGTAAAGCTATTGTAATTGAGTTTTCATATTGCAGTTCTGTAATATCAGTTGATCCAGATCCAAAATATAAATGATATGGAAGTGAATATTTATTACATAATTTCTTTAGTTTTTCTAGCAATGATAAATTAACGGCTGTAAAAGTATCAGAAACTCTTATTAATATACCTTCAATATCCCACTGATCACTTTCTGAAGATTCAATATTAATAATTGATTTAATTTTTTTTGTATTCAATTTTTATTTTCTTTAGAAGATTGTAATAATATTTCTTCTCTTGTTGTAAATATATAATTAATTGATGAAAAACTATTTAAACTTAAAATACAAGCAACCGGCATTCTATTGTCAGAATTTCTACTTTTAATAAATACTTTATCAACAATAGTTTTTGTAGAAGGAAATATTTGATATATATCATTTTTATTTAATGAATTAGATTTTTTATCAGAAAAAAATAAAGTAGGTCTATTTATTTTTCTATTTTTTTCGGCTGAAAAAAAGTTGTTATCTTTTTTGTTGCAATTTATATCGAAAATAAAATTAGATTTTTTATCATATACATTATAAATTCCATCTATTCAATTCATAGTACCTAAGTTATAAATATTACCATTTACAATTATTCCTCCAACTTCATCTAAATGAGAAATAAAAACTGCTTTTTTATTATTTAAAATATTAAAAAAAATACTGTTTTTTTATCTTTTCTAACATCAATATCATTTGTTAAAAAATTAATTTCAAATCCAGGCAAAGTAGGTTTTTCATAAGAACTAATAATTTTTTTTATTATTAAAGAATTATTTTTTAATAATAAATCTAAAAAATAATTATTTTTTTAGATTCCTTATTCATAAATTTATATATTTTTTTAATATCAGAATATATATAAGTATTTAAATATTTTTCTATGCTTTTAAATTTAAAATATCTAATATGATATTTATCGTAATTATAATGTTTATAAATAAAGAAAGTATTAAATAAATTTAAATTTATTGCGTTTCTTAATAGTGCTCATGATGTTATTTCTTTAATTAAATTACCATTAAATTTATATACTGATTCTAAATCATTTACTAATTCCGAAATTTTTCGGTTCCTGTCATGTTTAAAATCATCAGAAAATAGATAAGCAAAAGATAAAATTTTTTGTAAAATGGCATAATTAACACTTATATCATATATATTTTTAAATAATTATTTTTATTAACAAAAGATAAATTTATAGTTTCTAAACTTACAATTTCTATTTTAAAATCAAATATATAGGTAATTAATAAGTTATCGTCAAATTTACTATTAGGCAATCTATTAGCTATTCACTGTAAAAACTTTTGTTTATCAGTTTCCCTTATATCTGATATGAAACAAAAATCTAAATCATTTATAGATCTTTTTAAAATATTATTTTTAGCAAGTATATAACTTCCTTTTAAGATTAAAGAAATATTTGATGAAAATAAAAGATTAAATTCGGATATTAAGTCATCAATAAATTTTAAAATTTTTCTATATATCATAAATTAAGGCAATAATTCCCTATCTGTTTCTCTAGGTAATAGCTGAACATTTCTAATATCTTTTTCATCTATGATAAAAAGTACTAATCTTTCCAATCCTAAACCAAAACCAGATGTTTCTAATTCTGATTCTAACTTCATTTTTAAATATCAATCATAATGTTTGGGATTATTCTTGTGTTTTAGTATTGAATCATATGTCTCTTTATATGTTATACATCTTTGACTAGAACCAACAGTTTCGCCTATTCCAATTAATAAATCAGAGTTTATCGCATAATCTCCTTCTATTTTTTGATAAAAAGGAACTAATTGTCATGGAAAGTTGCTTAATCAAATAATATTATTTTTAAATTTATTTATTAAGTATTGTTCCCCCTTAGAATTAACACTTTCTATAAAATCATTTTTATTTAAATAAATTTTTTCTATACCAACTGGATATTCTAATTTTAATAATGAAATAACATGATCATGTTTTAAATCTATAACTTCATTAGATAATCATTTTTTTAATCTATTTGAATTATTAGTATTAAAAAATCAATTAAATTTTTATGTTTTTTTATTAATTCATTAACAATAAATTTAATGTAATCAATAATTTTTTCTTTACAATTATTTAAATTACCTAACATCTCAATTTCAAAATGATTAAACTGATATAAATGTCTATTATCAACTTGTTCTCCTCTAAAGGTATTTGTTATATATCCAGCACTAGAAATATCTTTAGCTCTTAACATTAATTCAAGGTGAAATTGCATACTATCTGCCAAATAGAATTCATAATTTAAATTACTTTTAGAAATAACTTTATAAGGTTTCGAGTCGCTACCTAATCCCATAGGACTAGTAACACTTTGCGTTGTAATTGGTAAATTAACTATTTCTACATTATTATTTTTCATTCAAATATAAGTTAATTTATTTATCACAGAAAATAATTTTAAAAGATTAGAATATCTTTCATTTTTTATTGTTTTTATAAAATTTTTTCTAAAATCTTCGTATATGTATACCTCTTTCTTTAAATCGAACAATTGATTTATACGATCATATAGTTTTACTATTTTTAGTTTATTAAAACAAAAAATAATTATTTTTAAAAAATAAAAGTGAAAATATTTAACTTTTTCATAATTTTATATAAAAAACGGCTTATGCCGTTTCCCACATTGTAACTTCCAAGTTATCACTCCCAAAAAAATATTAAAATTTTTTTGAGAGTTTTTTTATTAAAAACTTACTACAAAAAGAAAGAAAAATGCTCTCAAGAGAGCATTCATATATAACCATTAAAAATTATAGACGAATTTCTTATGATATTCGCGAAAAATAGAATTCTTGTTACAAAACTTTAACTTTTCTCTTAGAAAAATGGCTAAAGATCTTAAAATTTGTCATTCTTCATTGATTAAAGAAATTAGAAAAACTCAAGTGAATATGGATATGATGCAAAGCTTGCTAGAAAATCATGACATTAGAATTCGCTAAAAACCACTTTAAACTTAAATCTGAAATTTATAAATTTAAAGAATTTAAAGAAAAATTCTTAAAAATTTATAACGCCAAAGAAATGACAGTTGAAAGCACTCTGGAATTTATCAAGCGTAACTATAACATTAAATGTCCTTCAATTAAAACGATTTACAATTGAATTAATTCAAAAAATTGAAAAATAAATCGCAAAAATTTACTTAGAAGCAATTATGTATTTGCGGCAAAAGGCAAAAATCTCTCCAAGAGTGGCTTGCTTGAAAACGCTGAGTTAGGCCTTTTTGAACTAGTCCTTTTAAAATCGGATTAAGAAAAAAATTGGCCACTGGGAAGCAAATTTAATCAAAGGTAAAAGAGAAGCTAAGGCTCATTTACTGCTTTTCCAAGAAAGACTCATCAGATTTGTTTTAATTAAAAAAATAATGACTAAAAATCCATGAAATCTAAATTTAGAACTTTGAAATTTAGTTAAAGGCTATTGAATTTAATGTCAAATCCATTACCATAGATCAAGGCTTAAAATTTAACTTAATTTTTTATATAAGATATAGATTAAAAATTTATATTTATAAAGCTCATCCTTATGCTTCACATCAAAAAATAACTACCTAAAATATCAATAAATACATTCGAAGATATTTCAAAAAAAGCACTAACTTTGAAAAAATTGATGACCTTGAAATTTGAAAAGTTTAAAACATATTAAATCTAACTTGAAGAAAATTCCTAAAAAATTAAAAGCATCCAAACGAAATGTTTCATGAATATAATTAAAACAAATATTTATGAAATCTAATTCCTAAAGATATGCCACTATATACCAGAGCTAAAGGATTTGTACCAAGAAACAAAATTCACAAATACTCAAAAAAGAAAAAATAATAACTAATGAAAAATAAAAGCCGATTTTTAAAGTCGGCAATTTTATTAAATTGTAAGTGGTAACTTGCACTTTACAATATGGGAAGATATTGATATCTTCTTTTAATTTCACTAATAATATCTTTAAATAAGTAATTAAAAATTTCTTTAATATTACTTTTTGTTTCCTTTAGAGCTTCATTTACTGAATCTAGGTTTAATTTATTTTGTTGAAATTCATTAAAAATTAATTCAAAAAAATCATTCCCACCAAGGATTAGAGTTATTAAATTTGTTTTTTTAAATCACTTAATACTTTTGTTTGAAAATCCTTAATTTCCTGGGGAGAATTTCCAAAAATATTTAAACTAGCATCATTTTGTCCTGGATAATTAATATCAAAAAGTTTTAATCATTGTGAAATTGTTGCCCCTGATTTAGCATAATTATTAAATGAAGCAATTCTATTTTGCTTATTAAATATTTTTGCCAAAAATGCAGGATAACTGCTTCCTGTGATTTGGTTGTTTTCTAATTTACCAGGAAAATCATCAGGAAAAGTTCCGTCAAAACCAGCTGTAATACTATCTCCTAATGCTACAATTAATTTTTATATTTAAATCAATAAAATTATCAGATTTTTTTAAAGCTAAATTTTCATCATTTGCATTTTTTGTTTTTGTTTCTTGATTTTGATTTTTTTGTTTTGGTTTGTATTAATGCCACATGAAATTGCCAATGCTGGTGTCATAGTTGAAAAAACTAAACTTGACAAAATAATAATTTTTGTTTTCTTCATTTTTAATTCCTTATTATTAAGTGTTTAAATTTAATATTTTAAAGTCACTAGCTAATTTTAAACAAAATAAAATTTAATTACAAAAAATGTAAAATTTTTTTTGTTACACATTTTTTGATTATTTACTTTTTTATTTTTTTAAAAAAACCTGCTAGTTTTTTTGATTTTAACTATCAGGTTTTAATTTGAAAGGTTTTTTGTAATTTTTTGATTTTGTCTTTTATAATACTATTTGCATCAGTAAATGAAAATGTAATATATAAATAAATATAAATAAAAATATTTTTAATTTTAAAAATAAAAAACGAAATAATGACTCTTAAAATTAAAACAATTAATGTGTAAATATCAACTAAAAAAGAAACTATAAAAATAAAATATTCAAATTTTGTCGCTTTTTCGACATTTACTTTATCGAAATAAAAATTTCAAATAAAAGTACCAACTATATATGTTGTAACCATAATAACAAATAAAGCAAAAAAGAATCTTGTTAATGTATTTGAATTAAAAATATTGATTTTAATTTGGTTTGGTGTTAAAAATTTTTATAGCCATTATTTTTTTTATAATGTAACTTTTCCAAAAGATTGTTTAACAAAATAAATCTTAAATCAACATTTTTATAATTATTTGGAAACAAATCGTCATAAATTTCTTTGTATTCAATAGGAAGGTTTATATATTTATTTTCAAGAATGTAATTATTAAGTGTTTCTTGCGAATCAAATTCTTGTAATAAGTTTTCAATGTTCATTTTACTTTTTGAATTAAATTTATAATACTGATTTGTTAAATTGCTTCTATCATCTGATAAAAGTGTTGATTCTTTAATTAATTGAATTACCTCATTATTGTTATAATGCAAATCAAAATAGGTAATAATTTGATCACTTATTTTGGGTCACTAACTGTATTTTTTATTTTATTTTTATTTTTTTCTTTTTCATTAATTTCATTATTAATGAATTGTCAGAAATTATTTTGTTTAAAAAATAATTTAAGAGAATAATCGGAAACTAAATTTTGTTTTACTAAATATAAAAGTTCTAAATTCTGAAGTTTTAAGTTTTTTTGATTTATGTATTTAATAATAAATTCAATATCTAAAATTGTGTTTTCTATTTTTTGAACACTTTGCTGATTTGAAAACAAGAAAGGTAACTGTACCATTTTACTAATCAAAACATATTAAATATTAGCAACTTTTATACCTTTAATTTTTATTGTATTTCTTTTGTTTATGTATAATGAATTGATTATTTCTATTTTTTTATCTAAAATTTTTCCTTTTAAAAAATTTTGATCTAATGTATTTTTTCGAAATATGAAAATTCTTTTTCAAAAATTTTTCTAAAATTTATATTTTTGTTATCTGAAACTAAATCTATATCATTTGTTATTCTATAATTTGAATCTGTCAATAAATCTATCGCAAGAGATCCTCTTAAAAATGTATCAATTTTTTTATTTAACTTTTTTAAAATTTTTATAGTTATTGCATCTAAATTGTATTGTTTTTTGTTAATGTGTTTAATTTTTTAAATTTTAATGAAAAAATAAAATACATAATTAAAATTTCTTTTAGAAAAGTTTCGTTTAAAAATTTTCAAGAAGATTTTATTATCAATATTAAAATAGATCTAAAAACGCCAATAGCTAAAAATGCAATTGAAAATCCTGCTAATATTTCAAAGACAATATAAACATTACTGTCAAGCTTTTGCTTTAAATAATTAAATACAAAAACTAAACTTAATATAAAAATTGCTAGTAAATTAAACAAAATATAAATTACATATCTTATATTGCTTTATTTGATTTATTTCATCATTTATATAATTAGATAACATAAAAATTAATACGAATTATAACTTTGATATATTTGATTTTCGTAATCAGAATATTGTTGTTGTGCTTGAATTGAATTGTTATATTTATTTATTGCTTCTTGATAATAATCAGTAGTTTTTTGAGCTAATTCATTTGCTTTTTCACTTATTATTCATCCCCCAAGCAAATATTTTCTTCATCAAGATAAATTATCTGCATCTTGTTTTAATTGTGAAAAAAGTCTACTTAAAAGCACCATATCATCTTGTTTGTTTAGCTCGTAATTTATAGCTGAAACATAAGTATAAATATATGTTCCATCTATTTGAATTTTAGATAAAACTGTTAATACAAGGTTTGTAGACTCTAAAGCTAGGGCTCCTAGTTTTACTATTTCAAAATCACCAGGTAAATCTAATTCGTTAACAATGTCGGCTGTATCTGACACAAGTGGTTGAATTGTTTTAATTATTTGTCCGATTTCTCCTACAAAATTATCGACAAAATTAGAAAAAATTGCTTACTTGTTTTATTCATAAATTAAAATCACCTTTTATTTGATCTCATTGAGCTTGTGTTATAAATTTTGAATATTTTTCTTCTTCTTGTAATTGTTCTTTTGATTCACTTAATAAACTTTGTGATGGATATTGATCACTATTACTAAAGTAGTTATTATTATATGTATTTATGATTGTTTTTAAATTATTTGATAAATCTTTTAATCCAGAAACTTTTTCCTGTAAAGTTTGAAGATCTGAATTTGTAAAACTAGTATTATCACTTAAGTCTTTTTGAAAATTAATTTGATTTAAAATTTCATCACCAAATTGACTTCTTAGTTTACTTTGTAAATTTTCTTTAAAATAATTTATTTGTTCTTTTTGATCTAAATCATTTTGATATTGAGCTTTTTGTTCAATTTGTGCGTCAGTATTAATTTGCATAAAATTTCCTTTTGTGTTTTTTTATGCTAAAATATTTTTGCGCCCTTTTTTAAAAACATGTTTAATTTTAAGAATTTAGTTGCGATTTAAATACTTAAAAATGTTTAACTAAAAAAAAGTAAAATACAAATACAAAAATATTTCATCGAAAATATTATATTTCAAAAAAATAAAATTATTTGCGTTTGCAAATAAGTTTTTCATATTTTTTGGTATAATGGAATAAGTAATTAAATTATCACTAAAATGACTTGATTACTATATTATTTGTATACAAAATTTAGGTTTGAAGGACTATATATAATACTATGAATAAAACAAAAATTAAATTTATTTTAGGAACGCTAGGTTCAATTGCAGCGTTATCTATTTCTGCATCATGTGGAAGTTCAAATGGATCAATAAATGAAAGTAACAATAATATTGGCGGTGTTACTGACAATTCATCTATCAAAGATAGAAGATTAAACGCTTTATTAGGCGCAAATCCAGAAGCATCTTCTAACGCTTTTCAGCAAGTTGAAAAAGACAAAATTGTTTTAGCTATGACTTTTTCACAAGGGGGAGCACAAGCAAAAGCTTTAAATGAATTAGTTAATGCTTATAATAATGATGCCGAATTAAAAGCGAAACTTGGAAATATTTTCAAAGAAGTTACTGTAAATAATGTTGGTTCAGGTTATGGGGAAGGAGCAAAAAAAGTATCGCAATATTTAGAAGCTAAAAATACTGATAATTTTTTTAACTTAATTTTAAATTATTCTCCTGTTGGGGCAATACTTGCAAATAGCAATATGTTATTAAGTTTTAACGACCCAAATGGAAATCCTGATTTAGATACAGATATTTCATTATTTAACAAGGATTTTGTTAATTCAAACGCAACAACAGAAAACATTAAAAACCCATCTACATACATATTACCAATAATGAAAAGTACTTTGGTTTCAACTATTAATGCTCCTGTTATGTCTTATATATTAGACACAATGAAAGCAAAAGGAGTAACTTTCTCAGATGATGTTGATACAAAAAATTTTGTTGCAGAAATAGATTCTAAGGGTCAACCTGACAGAAGTCAAATTCAAAAGCAATGAGGTGATCCAGTCGATAACGCAACTGAATTATTAAAAGGCTTTCAATTTTCTAAAAAGATTTTTAATAATTATGAAGATTTAATTAAATTTGCTGAATTAGCACAAAAATTATTTAAAAATACACAAGATAATCAAAATGATTTACACGTTTTAGGTATTGACAGCCCTACATCAACATTCCAAAATAGTGTTTATTCATTAACTGGATATCGGTATGCTAATTCTCTTGAAGCAACTTCTAAAAAAAATGGAGTAAATACTGTTAATTATAATTCTTTAACAACAACAGGTTCTCCAGCTAATGTTGCAGCAAAAACTGTTTATGAAACATTTAGAAGCGCAGTTGCAACACAGGGTGTGGTATTACAAGGTCCAGGACAATTTACTTCAAATAAACAAATTTATCATAAATTTGCAATGAGTATTGGTTCAATTGCTGGTTATACTCACAACTATATTGAATCAGTTGAGGGAACAATTAATTTTAATTTCTCTCAATATTCTGGTTTCAACTTTAAAGCTTCAACAAATAAAAGCGATAGAAATAACTATAATAGATCAGGATTTTTAACATTTGGATTAGGACTTAATGGTCTTGGAAGAAAATATAGAACAAATTATACAAGTGATCAAATATTTTTAGGATTTGGTTCATTTAAAAATGGTCTTGCAAAATCAAATGTTACTTTAAAATCACGTTTTGATATTAAGTCAATAGACACAACAAACGATGCATCAATTCAAGCTGCTATAGATAAAATTAAAAACGATACAAGTAATTGAAAATTATTGTTATTGCAACAAAGTGATAGTTCAAAAACTCAAGAATTTACAGATTTCCAAACAGTGGTAAAGAATGCAGCTAGTCAAAATTCAAGTGAAATTATTTATGGTGGAGTTGCTGAAAGTAGCAATTCTAAAAACCCACAAAAAAGTCTTGTTGTATTTGTGAAAAGTTCAAATTCAAATCCAGTTAAAGCTGATTGAGAAAAATATATTAAATTACTAGGTGGAACTGCTGAAGAACAAACTTCATCAAATACATTAAATAAAAATGAACTTGTAGTAATAAATGCTCCAACAAAATGAAATGAAAATTCAGCAAAAAATTCAATTTATTTACAAGGTCCTAGTTTAATTGGTATAAAAGCAAATGAAGTTGATGATGCTGCTACTAGAGCATTTGTACATTGACTTGTAACTTCTAAGAAAGAATATACTTTCTTTAAAGATGATTCAAAATCAACAGTAACTGCAACTCCTTCATTATTTTTCCAAAAACAAATGTCATATGTAATGCCAACATCAGATTTTCAAAATTCAGTTTCTGATAAAACATTTGATTCTGGAAAAAATTCAAGAACAGATAACCCATTCTTAGAAAATGCATTACAAGTATTTAAAAATGCAGCAAAAGATCAAGCAAACTGAACTACATATGAATCACCAGGTTCAGAAAAAGGTGATGCATTTAGAAATTCTGTTGAATCAGCATTTAAAAATTTAATAAATCAAGCTGCAAATGGAACACAAGTTTCACAACTTCAAACATTTGATCAATTTGTTCAATCATTTAGAGATACATTTGGTTCAAATAATAATTAATAAAATTCAAAAAACTAATAACTATTTTAAAATAGTTATTAGTCCCAAATTCTCACTTCTAGTGCAACATAAAAACTCAATTATATAAAGTTTTCTTTATTATGATTGAGTTTTTCTTTTAAAAATAAATTTTTAGAATTATCTCAATTAAAAATTTCTCTTGGCATTTCATTTATTTGATTTACAACATCTTCTAATAAATCATCAGAAACATCATTAAAATCAGTTCCTTTTTTAAAAAACCTTCTTATTAAACCATTAAAATGTTCATTGCTACCTCTTTGAAAAGAAGCATAAGGTTCTGCTCTATATATTTGAATATCTTTTTGTTTTCCAAAAATACTTATTTTTTCAAATTCAATTCCGTTATCGATTGTTATGGATTTTATTGTTAAATCATATTTTTTAATTAACATATTTAATTTTTTATGAATTTCAAAAGGATTTTTAGAAACAACTTTTATAGCTAAACCTAATCTTGATTTTCTTTCAACAATAACTAAAAGATTTTGTTTTTTATGTGCTTTTTTACCGATAACTAAATCCATTTCTCAATGTCCAAATTCTTTTCTTGTATTTATTGATTTTCTTCTTGCTCAAATAGGTAAAACATATTTGTTTACATCTAATAACCTTGAAATTGTTTTAGTTCTTTTCCCACCTTTTTTGTAATATTGACGAAGTTTATTGCTTGGTCTAAAAATTCATTTTGTAGTTTTTATTCACCTATAAATTGTTTGAAATGAAGGAGTTTTCATTTTTGGATTTTCTGTTTTTATTTTATTAATAGTAGCTTTTACACCGTGAATGTTTTTGTTGTAATATTTTTGAAATTTTTGATCAAATTCATTTTCTAATGCTCAATGATGTTTAAATAAAGACCTATATTTTTTTCTTAAATTTGTTTTTTGTTGTGCAACTTCGCAAAAATAATGACCAAAATTATCTAAATTTCTTTTTAATTCTCTAGAAATAGTACTTTTGTGAATATTTAATGTTTGTGCTATTTTGGAAATAGATTCTTTTTGTACATTAAATAAAAAACTTATTTGGTATCTTTTTTCTAAATTTAATCTTGAATATTTTTTAGTGTTATAATTCATTTTGGATTCCTTTGCTGGGGATCTTTTTTTATATCTTTTTTCAATTTTATAAAAAACAACACCCTATTTAAGAGTGTTGCACTGGGAATGATAATTTAGGACTAATAACTATTTTAAAATAGTTATTAGTTTTTAATTTATAATTTACTTATTAAATCATGAAAAAAATAAAAAAAATAGCATTAGTTAGCCCAATTTTAATTCTAACTTCTATTAGCGCTATAAGTTGTGGCAATGCAAATACAGAAAATAATGGTCAAACTACAGCTAGCTTCAAAACTGGAAGTAATAGCGATATTAATTTAACAACTTCTTATAATTATCAACTAGTTTTACCTAAAAGTTTTCAAACACAATATTTATTGAGATTAAATGAAAATTATTATAAAAATAATATTAATAAATTAACTCAAGACAGTATTGATTTTAATTCTAAAGTAAAATCAGCATTAGAATCTGCCTTGGAATCAAAATTCACCAATCAAAATAAAACAAGTTTCACAGGAAATATAACAGTAGAACCAACTGATTATATTTTAATACCTAAAGAAAACATCAAAAATTACCCTCAGGTTTTTAATTTAAAATTTAATAACGATAATTTCCAATTAAAATATATTGGAACTAATAGTAGTTTAGAACTTGGTAATTTAGGTGAAAAAAGAAGTGATGGCGAAACTGTTTCCATAAATTCAGTAAGCAATAAATTGTCAATAATTTATGGACTTTTTTACAACAACTTACCAGTTAATGGTTTTCAAAATATATTTTTATCAATAAACAAACAAAATGTTGTAAATCCAGATTTAAAAACAAAACTAGAAAGCATCACTTCAGTTGATACATCAAAATTTCAAAAAGTAAATATTGATTGAGTCAAACAAGAAGGAAATTATTTTGATGCAAAAATAGTTTCACAACAAGATGGCGATACTTTTACAGTACAACCAGTTAAAGCAACAACAGCATCAAGTATTCCACTTACTACTGATCAAAAAATTAGAATTAGACTTAAAGGAATAGATACTCCTGAAAAAGCTGTTGGTAAAAAAAGCGATTCAATAGTGGCTTCACCATTTGAATATGACTTCGCTTATATGTCAACTAATTTTGGGAAAGCTGCTTTAGTTGATCCAAACAAAACAGTAAGAGTTGCTTTTACCGAAGGTTTAGACGCTTTTGGAAGAATGGTTGGAGATATATTTTTTGGAGATGATTTCCAATATTCATATTCAGTTGAAATCACAAGAGCTGGTTATACTCTTCCATATGGAGATGATGGCTGAAAAGCGCAATTAAACAATCCTAATTCATATTCTAGTTTGGTATATCAAAAAATATCAGATGCCATGTATCAAGCACAAAGTGAAAAAGTTGGATATTATCATTATTTTAAAAATTTCGAAGATATACAAATTAATATATATAGATTAAAAGAGAACTCAAAATGAATTATTTTCACTGATGAAATGTTAAGGGGAAATAAAAAATAAAACATAAAACTATTAAATAAATTATTAAATTACTTAAAAATTAAAAATTTACAAATTCAAGAAAATGATATTGTAGCACTTAAAAAATAGCGTGAAATTTATGACAAACAACACGAAAAAGATATTCCTTCAATTGAGTTAAAAAATCTTAACATTGATTTTGGTGAAACTCTTGCAGTTGATAATGTTAGTTTTAGCATTCCAGAAGGAAAATCAATAACATTACTAGGGCCTAGTGGTTGTGGGAAAACAACAACGCTAAACTCAATAGCTGGACTATTAACACCAACTAGTGGAAAAAATTTTATTTAGAGGAAAAGATGTTGCAAATTTTACTCCTCAAAAAAGAAAGTTAGGATTTGTGTTTTTCAAAACTATGCTCTTTATCACGTAGGAATCAATAATTATTTTTATTTATCTAAATGGATTTGCAGTTTTATATATGTATTTGGAAGAATCTTTCGTCATTATATTAATTATTTATAATAGTCAAATCTATTGATTGTGTTATCTAAAAAACTACATTATGAGGAAAGCAATTTGAACTTAAATGATTAAAAAAATAGTTGCAAGGATTTAAAACTATGAAATAAAGTTTAAAATTAAATTAGGAAGTCTATTAATAAAATATTAATTAGTGTGACAATAACTAATCACACAAATAAAAAGGAGTAAAAATGACAGAAAAAAATAAATCAAATGATCAAAGATCAAATGTAAAGAATAGCAATAACTCTGCATTCAAACACAATGCAGATAATAGATCAAATCAAAAAAATCCAAATCACGCACCGTCAAAAGGTAAAAAGTAATTTAAATAAGTAACCTTAAAGACACTTCCTAACTTTGACACTTTTAAAACTTAAAACTACGAATAACCTTACAATATAGAGCTATTCGTAGTTTTTTATAATACAATTCCTATATAGTAAATTTAATATCTTCATATTTACCAATAGTCTCAATTGGTTTAATTCCAAGAACTTTTAAAATAGTTTTGAAATCTTCAGATTCTTCTGTTTTAATATAAGTATTAATTTCTGGGATAATTGATAATTTTTGATTTTTAATTGCATCAATTATTTTATTTGTAGGCATTGGATAACCACAACAATCAAGAACAAATTCTAAATATCTTTGGATTGTGAGTGCAAGAAAACAAATTAAAAAATGCCCTTTAATTGTATTTTCTCTCGAAAGAAAAATAGGTCTTAGTTCAAAGTTTGTTTTCATTACTCTAAAACTTTCTTCGATTTTTCAAAGTTTTGAATATTGCTTAATAATTTCCTTTTCATCCATATCTTCATGAGATGTTAAAATTCCGTAAAAACAATCTGCAGCTTCATCTTTTAAAATGGCTTGATGATCTAATTCAACTTCGTTATCTGCAAATTTTAAATACTTCTTACCACCTTTTTTCATTTCTGATTTTATAGCTGATAAATTGAGTAATTTTTCAGCTTTTTTAATGAGTCTTTCACGATCTTTTTTATCTTTTCTTTGTCTCTTTCTTGAGAAAGTTAAAATGAGTTTATTATCAATTTCATAGAAGGTATTATTTGATTTAAAAAACTCTTTGTGATCTTGTTTTTTCACACCAAATTCTTCATAGATCATTTTGTATGTTTCAAGATCATAAATTCCTTCGATTTTATTTTCTTTACCTTTGATTTTGTAAGCCATAATGTAGTCATATCCTGCTTCTTTTATGGCTAATAAGTTATTTTTTGAGTTTAATCCTCTATCTGCAACAATAGTGATTTTCTCTATACCTAAATCCTTTTTTATATTCTCTAAAACAGGTTTTAAAGTTAAGAAATCAGATGTGTTTCTAGGAAATAAATCGTAATAAATTGGTATTCCCATATCATCAATCAAAAGACCTAACACTACTTGTGTTTGGTTAACTTTATTATCTTTTGAAAAGCCGAATTTTCTAAGTTCGTCCGGTAAAAAACTTTCAAAATAAACAGTTGTTACATCATAAAAACAAAAAGTTAAATTTCTATTGATTTTTTCTACAAATTGTTCATTTAAATAGCTTAAAATTTCTACTTTTTTATCTTGTAAAAACTCAAGAGATCGATAAACATCTTTTAAACTATCATTAAATTCGTATCAATATTTTTTAATTTTTTCAACTGAACTTCGTTTAGATGATGGTTCTAAAATTCTTGTTAAAATCAGTATTTTTGTAATTGATGCTAGGTCATATTTTAATCTACTATTTTTCTTTTGTAAATCAGTTAAGAAAATTGGTAATTCAAGATAATTCATAATTTCTTCATAAACTAAATTTCCATAACCTTTGATTTGTGTCCCTTTAAATTTGTCCAATTTCAACGAATTCATAATCTGTAAAATTTGTTCATTTCTATCTTTTTGTTTTTTATTTTTCTTTGAACTGACAGATTCTTTTAATTCTTCAATAAAGTTTGGATTATCTTTTGTAAGATCTTCTAATTTTCCTAGAAACTTAACTTCTCTTATTTTGGGTTTTTAACTTCTTTGTCTCAATATGATTCCACAATTCTTACATATTGCGTTTTATTCTTTTTAATGATTTGTACTGATGCCATAATTTGTCCTTTTTACTATATATGTAAGAAAAAAAGAAAAAATTCTTAATATATAAAATATATTAAGAAATTCAAAAAGTCTCAAAAATAATAAAAGTGTCAAAGTTAGGAAAAGTTAACACATATTTAGATGTTGATAACGAAAACGAAGAACAAGAAGAAAAATTATACGAAGATAAATACAGTTGATTTTAAATAGTTGATGTCTAAAGAAAACTAAAATTTTATTATTGACAATTTATTTTTAGAAATTTTTATTTCAATTTTCAATTAGTAATTAACAAAAAAATAAAAACCAAATGGCTTTTTTCTTTTATATTTTTTAAAACTAACTAAAGTTTTGTGCTTTTCTTTGTTGAAATTTTTCTTCAGCTTTAAGCATTTTCTCAATATATGGTTTATCGTCAAAATGTTTTACTTTTTGTGCATTTACTCATAATATAATTAAATAAAAAATAACTACTTTATGCTGAAGAAGATATTCCTCTGAATAATTACCATAAGTTTTTAATAATAATTCTTCTTGTCTTTGATCTAAATGTCCTGCACAAATAAAAAAAGCTAAATCAAAGTGTTTATCGCCCATTGTAGCATATTCTCAATCTACAAAATAAATCTTATCATCTTTACCTCAGATAAGATTACTTTGGTAAATATCATTATGTAGAGGTGTTGATTTGTCCATATTTGATAAAACTAAATTGACTTTATTATAAAAATCATTAACTTCTTTTATATTAATATTTTTTTCGCTTAATATTTTTAAATAATTTTTAATTCTTTGAGCTATGTTATTTTTTGGGAATTCACATTTTGAATCATGTAATTTTTTGAAATTTATAGCAATTTTTTTAATGTTTTCATCTGTTAAAACTAATGGTTTTGATTCTATCCATTTTCAAACTGTTTGTTCGTGATTATGTGATATTAATTCAGGAACAAAATCTAAATTTCTTAATTCATCTAAATTAAGTTGATGATTCATTCCGTTATAAGTTTTTTCTTGTATAAATAAATCACCTTGTTTGTATGAAGTATTTGTATAACCAACTGAAATCTTTTCTTTTTGCATTATAATAATTTTATTTTATTTTCCTTTTCGTATTTTTTGTTTTCTTCATCTCATGAAGATACTTGAACTTCTCCTATATGTTTTTTTCTAATAAAAACATAGACAATCTACTTTGTCCAATTCCACCACCGATTGTATATGGAAGACTTCTAGCTAATATATCATGATGATATTGACCCATTTTACTATCTGAAATTTCTAGATAGCTTTTTGTTTTAATAAACTCTCTTCATCAACTCTAATTCCCATCGAATATACTTCAAGAGATTTATCATTTACATGATCATAAAAAATTAAATCACCATTTAAATTTCAATCATCATAATCAAAGGCACCAGCGGATTGTGGCTTTTGATCTTTTAAATTACAACCAACTTTATAAACAAAAACAGCTCTATGAATTTTTGCAATTTCATCTTCTCTTTTTGAAGCATCTAAATTTGAATAAAGTTTATAAAGTTCACCTGAAGAAATAAAAAATACTTTCTGTGGTAGTTTGTCTTCTAGGTTATATTTTTTATTTATGAAAGTTTGAGTCTTTTTAATAGCATTATAAATTTTGTTAACTGTTTTTTTAAGAAATGTTAAATTTCTATCTTGATAATTAATTACTAATTCTCAATCTCATTGATCTACATAATAAGAATGCTTATAATCTAGTGTTTCTTCTCTTCTAATTGCATTCATATCAGTATATAAACCTTGATATAAATCAAAATTATATTTTTTTAGCGCTATTCTTTTTCATTTAGCTAATGAATGAATTATTTCGTGTACTTTATCTGTATTTTTTGGTGTAAATTCAACTGGTTTTTCTCCATTTAATCCATCATTAACCTGACTTTGTTTTTCTACAAATAAAGGAGCTGAAACTCTTATTAAATTTAAACTTTTAGCTAAATTTTTAGCAAATTCTATTTTTAAATCATGAATTGCAAATTGTGTTGTTTTAACATCTAATTTTGTTTTGTACATACTTTTAATAAAAAAAGCTATTTTTTCCAAATAGCTCTCCCACATTGTAACTTCCAAGTTACCACTCTCAAAAAAATTTTAATATTTTTTTGAGAGTTTTTTTTATTAAAAACTCACTACAAAAAGAAAGAAAAATGCTCTCAAGAGAGCATTCATATATAACCATTAAAAATTATAGACGAATTTCTTATGATATTCGTGAAAAATAGAATTCTTGTTACAAAACTTTAACTTTTCTCTTAGAAAAATGGCTAAAGATCTCGAAATTTGTCATTCTTCATTGATTAAAGAAATTAGAAAAACTCAAGTGAATATGGATATGATGCAAAGCTTGCTAGAAAATCATGACATTAGAATTGGCTGAAAAACCACTTTAAACTTAAATCTGAAATTTATAAATTTAAAGAATTTGAAGAAAAATTCTTAAAAATTTATAACTCAAAGAAATGACAGTTGAAAGCACTGCGGATTTTATCAAGCGTAACTATAACATTAAATGTCCTTCAATTAAAACGATTTACAATTAAATTAATTCAAAAATTTGAAAAATAAATCGCAAAAATTTACTTAGAAGCAATTATGTATTTGGCGACAAAAGGCAAAAATCTCTCCAAGAGTGGCTTGCTTAAAAACGCTAAGTTAAGCCTTTTAAAATAGCTCAAAGAAAAAAATTGGCCACTAGGAAGCAAATTTAATCGTTGGTAAAAGAGGAGCTAAAGCTCATTTACTAGTTTTCCAAAAAAGACTCACCAGATTTGTTTTAATTAAAAAAATAATGACTAAAAATCCATAAAACATTAATCTAGAACTTTGAAATTTAGTTAAAGGCTATTGAGTTTAATGTTAAATATATTACCATAGATCAAGGCTTAAAATTTAACTTAATTTTCTATATAGGATATAGGTTAAAAATTTATATTTATAAAGCTCATCCTCATGCTTCACATCAAAAAGTAACTACCTAAAATATCAATAAATACATTCGAAGATATTTCAAAAAAAGCACTAACTTTGAAAAAATTGATGACCTTTAAATTTGAAAAGTTTAAAACATATTAAATCTAACTTGAAGAAAATTTCTAAAAAATTGAGAGCATCCAAACGAAATGTTTCATGAATATAATTGAAACAAATATTTATAAAATCCAATTCTTAAAGATATGCCACTATATACCAGAGCTAAAGGATTTGTACCAAGAAACAAAATTCACAAATACTCAAAAAAGAAAAAATAATAACTAATAAAAAATAAAAGCCAACTTTTTAAAAATCGGCAATTTTATTAAATTGTAAGCGATAACTTGCACTTTACAATATGGGAAGCTATTTTCCCAAATAGCTATTTTTTCTTTCTTTTTTTAAATAAAAAAGCTATTTTAAAAATAAAAAATCCAAATTATTTTTTTGATTTAATAAATTATTTAAAAAATTGCTTTCTTATTTCTCTAATAATACTAAATATTTAAATTTCTTTTTGTAATCTTTTCAAAAAATCATCAACTTTTGAAAAATCTTCTAATACGCACCCACATGCTCTTTGGTGACCCCCACCATTAAAATCTACGCACGCATTTCTAACAATTGGTCCATTGGATCTAGCTTCAACTCTTATTTTATTGTCATCTCTTTCTAAAAATTGAACTCAAATTGGATAATTTTCAATATTAGAAATTAAATTTACTTTAACTCCATTATCAGCATTTTTTGAAAATTTTGCCATTTGTTCTTTTGTTGTTTTTATATAAACTATATTTTGATATGTTTTTATATTTGCTAATAAAGTTGCGTTGTAATTTAAATCCTTAAAATTAACTTTACTTAAATTTTTTAATAATTTATCAGCGTTAAAATTGGTTTCATAAAGCTTAGAAACTATAAAAAAGGTTCTACTAGATGTATTTGAAAATAAAAATCTTCCTGAATCAGTATTAATTCCTAAATATAAATATTCAGCTGCTGTTTGTGAAATTTTTCAATTTTCTAAAATAGCCATATGCGCTATCATTTCGTCAGCAGCTACATAACTTGAATCAACCCATCTAGTACATTTATCAAGATCATCTTCATTAGGATGATGATCAATTCTTAGCGTTTCTTTAAAAAGATTTAAATCTAAAAGGTTTCTATTTTCGATTCTTTCTTTATAGTTAGCATCTACTATTATTGCTAATGAATTTTTCATTATTTCAGGAGTTATTTTTTCATTATCCATTTGAAAGTCTAAAAAACTAAAATTATTTTTTGAATCACCTACGCAATAAACTTTTTTATTTGGAAAATTATCTTTTATTAAGGTTTTTAAACCAAATTGAGATCCAAGACAATCGCCATCTGGCTGAATGTGATGAAAAATCACGATTGAATCGTAATTTTTAATTTTTTCAAGGGCAATTTTATGATTATTTACTTGCATTTTCAAATTTTAAAATCTCCTCATTTAACTCATCTAAAAGAACTGGAATTTCTTCAACTGAATTTAAAGTAACGCCAGCTGCGTTTTCATGCCCGCCCCCATTGTAACGCTTGGCAATTTCATTTACTAATGGACCGCTTGATCTAATTCTTTTTCCTATTTTTTTATCTTCTAGTTGAATAAATAAAACTCAAATTAAATTATCTTCAATATTAGCCATTTCGTTTACAAACATTGCAATTTCAAATGAATTCATTTGAAATTTTTCTTGAGTTTTTAAGTCAACATAATAATATAAAACTCTTTTTTCTTTTTTAAAATTAGAAAGTAAATGTCTGACAAATTTTAATTGCTTAAAACTTCTTTTTGCCATTTGTTTTAATATATAGTCAGGATGAAATCCATTTTCCATTAAATAAGCAACTAATTTATATGTTTGCTTAAAAGTTGCTGGATATAAAAATCTTTCTGAATCAGTATTAATTCCTAGATAAATATAGCCTGAAGCTTTTTTAGTGATTTTTCATTTTGCATCATAGGCTAATTTAGCTATCATTTCAGCTGCTGCTACATAATCTGATTCAACTCAAAGATAATCATATTTAATATCTAAATCATTTGGATGATGATCAATTCTTAGCTTGGCTGTTGTTTTATTTTCATATAAAATATGAGCATTTTCAATTCTATCAACACTTGATGCATCATTAATTATGGCTAGTGAATTTTGTAGTCAATTTCGCTTTCATTATCAAATTTAAAATCCATAAAATTAAAGCTATTGTAATTATTTCCAATACAATAAACTTTTTTATTTGGATAGTTAGTATTAATTAATTCGGCTAATCCAAATTGTGAACCAAGACAATCCCCATCTGGTCTATATGATGCAAAATGATAATGTTTTGGTATTTTTCAATTGCTTCTAGTGCTATTTTTGTTGATCCTATTTTCATTAAATTCCTTTTATTTTTATTGCAAAAGCTTCTTGAAAATCTTTTGCCGTAAATTGATTTGTTTTATTTTTTATTTTTGATAAAAAATCTGAATATAAATTTGTTTTTTTATTTATATCATCTGTTATTTCTTGCGAAAGTTTATCTGAAAAAGTTTGGCTAAAAACTTCGTTTTTATAAAAATTTAAATCATTTTTAAAAATTATTTTTTATAATTAAGATAAATAATTATTAAAAGCATTATTTAAATTTATAATTTCTTAATTGCTATTTTGGTTTTTATTAATTAAAATTAAATTATCAGCAATTGCTATTGAATCTGTTAAATTTTTTTGATTTTGAGAAACTAATCCCCAAATGATTTGATAAGGCTCTAAAAGAGATAAATCATCATTTTTTAAATTAGGATTATTTTTAAAATTTTTAATTAAAAAATCGCATAAAGCTATTATAGCGCTAATTGTAGCTTTAAGTTGTTTGTATACATTATCACTAAAAGCTTCTTGATTTTTTAGACTTTCTTGATTTAAATTATTTTGATTTTCAAAAAAATTACCTAAAGCAATAACAATATATTTATATTTTGCTTCATTTTGATTTTTGAGATTTTGATAATAATTTTTTAATAATTGAAACTCTTTTTGATAATCGTTATAATTTGAAAAAAACTATTGATCCCATAACCACAAAACACACTAAAAGCTGGTAATAATAAAGTTAAATTGCAAAAAAGTATTTTAGTTCTTTTTTTATTGTAACTTATTATATAAAAATAAAATAAAAAAGTTGGCCTTATTGCCAACTTCCCACATTGTAACTTCCAAGTTACCACTCCCAAAAAAATATTAAAATTTTTTTGGGAGTTTTTTTATTAAAAACTCACTACAAAAAGAAAGAAAAATGCTACCTTGATAGCATTCATATATAAGCTTAAAAATTATAAACGAATTTCTTATGATATTCGTCAAAAATAAAATTTTTGTTACAAAACTTTAACTTTTCTCTTAAAAAAATGGCTAAAAATCTCGGTATTAGTCATGTTTCTTTAATAAAAGAAATTAAAAATAATTCAAGTGAATATGGTTATGATGCCAAGCTTGCTCAAAAAAACATGACATTAGAATTGCTAAAAAACATTTTTAACTTAAATTTGAAATTTATAAATTTAAAGCTTTGGAAAATTTCTTAAAAATTTATAACGCCAAAGAAATGACAGTTGAAAGCACTCTGGAATTTATCAAGCTAACTATAGCATTAAATGCCTTCAATTAAAACGATTTACAATTAAATTAATTCAAAAATTTCAAAAATAAATCCCAAAAATTTACTTAGAAGCAATTATGTATTTGGCGGCAAAAGGCAAAAATCTCTCCAAGAGCGGCTTGCTTGAAAACGCTGAGTTAGGCCTTTTAAAATCAAATTAAGAAAAAAATTGGCCACTGGGAAGCAAATTTAATCAAAGGCAAAAGAGCAACTAAGGCTCATTTACTAGTTTTGCAAGAAAGACTCACCAGATTTGTTTTAATTAAAAAAATAATGACTAAAAATCTATGAAACATTAATCTATAACTTTGAAATTTAGTTAAAGGCTATTGAGCTTAATGTCAAATATATTACCATAGATCAAGGCTTAGAATTTAACTTAATTTTTTATATAGGATATAGATTAAAAATTTATATTTAAAAAGCTCATCCTTATGCTTCACATCAAAAAGTAACTACCTAAAATATCAACGAATACATTTGAAGATATTTCAAAAAAAGCACTAACTTTGAAAAAATTGATGACCTTGAAATTTGAAAAGTTTAAAACATATTAAATCTCACTTGAAGAAAATTTCTAAAAATTAAGAGCAGCCAAACGAAATGTTTCATGAATATAATTGAAACAAATATTTATGAAATTAATTCCTAAAGATATGCCTCTATACACCAGAGCTAAAGGATTTGTACCAAGAAACAAAATTCACAAATACTCAAAAAAGAAAAAATAATAACTAATAAAAAATAAAATCCGATTTTAAAAATCGGTAATTTTATTAAATTGTAAGTGGTAACTTGCACTTTACAATATGGGAAAAATTAGCGGTGCTAATTTTTTTTAAAATTATTTTTTCATGGCAGCAAGTGTCAGAGTTAAACTAGCTGAACGTGCAGCTTCTCATATCATTTCATTGTAAGTAGGGTGTGGGTGAATTGTGTGAGCGATTTCATGAACGCTTATTTCGTTTTCCATTGCCATTGCAACTTCGGCGATATAATCGGTTACATTTTCTCCAACCATTCAAGCGCCTAGAATTTCACCAAATTCTTTATCTACAACTAATTTTACAAGTCCTTTGGTTTTATTTGATGCTATAGCTTTTCCAAGGTTTGCAAAAGAATATTTTGCAGTCATAACGTTTCTTCCTTGAGCTTTAGCTTCAGCTTCGGTCATACCTATAAAAGCTATCTCAGGGCTGGTGTAAACACATCCAGGCACAGCTTTTGGATGATATGATCCTTTTTGTTTATCTCCTAAAATGTGAAATACAGCAACAAGCGCGTGAGCGTAGGCTACGTGAGCTAGCATTTTTTGGTTTGTCACGTCACCAATTGCATAAACTCCTGCAACATTGGTTCTTTGGAGTGAGTCTACTAAAACTTCGCCTCTTTCACCTAGTTTTACTCCTACTTCAGCAGCGTTAATTGCATTAGCGCTTCTTCCAATAGCGGTCAGAACCACATCTTGTTTAAGAGATAGAGTTTTTGAGTCTACTTCAACTTTTAAAGTTTTTTTCTCGTAGCCTAAAGTATTAGCGTTAAGTAGAACTTCAACGCCCATTCCTTCTAGCATTTCTTTAGCTAATTTTGAAACATCGCTATCCATTCCTGGTAGCAGAACTGGGCCGTTTTGAACAACGGTAACTTTTGATCCAGCTTTTGCAAAAACGTTAGCGAATTCTATTCCTATAACTCCACCACCAACGATGGTTACTTTTTTAGGAAGTTTTTTGTCAAAATTAATTGCTTCTTCTGATGTTAGAATTTCTCCGCTTTTATATCCTGATTTAAATCCTGGAACTTTTAATAGCTTATTAGCAGTAGAACCGGTAGCTAAAATCACGTTTTTAGCTTCGTAAACTTTACCGTTAACTTCTAAAGCTCTAGCTCCTACAAATTTAGCTTCACCAAAAACTGAAGTAACTTTAGACATTTTCATTAGCATTTCAACTGATGAAGAAATCTTTTTAACAACGTCAGCTTTTCTTTGGTGCATTTTAACTCATGATTTACTAAAATCTATTTTAGCTTTTTCAGCTACGATTCCGTAATCTGCAGCGTGCTCTAGATATGATATAACATCGGCTGATTTTAGCAGAGTTTTAGTAGGAATACATCCGGTATTTAGACATACTCCTCCTCAGTATTTTTTCTCTACTATTAAAGTTTTTAGCCCAGCTTTACCAGCTTCTTCAGCAGCTAGATATCCACCAGGACCTGATCCTACAACGATAACGTCGTAGCTTTCGTCCACTTTACCGGTGTATTTTTTACCTTCGTCAAAGGTTTTATCTTCTGCAGAAGGCGCAGGCGCAGCTGATGACTTAACTTCTTCTGCCTTAGGAGCAGGTTGACCTGAAAACATTTTTGAAAAGTCAATTAAATCATTATTTACTTTAACTTCTCCAACAACGCTAGCAGCTTCTTCTTTAGCTTCCGCTTTAGGCGCTGGCGCTTCAGCGACAGGCGCGTCACCTTTACCATCGTCAAATACGAAAATATCTTGACCTACGTGGATGGTATCACCTTGTGCCATTTTAATGGCAGTAACTGTACCAGAAACTGGCGAAGGTATATCAGAAGTTACTTTATCAGTTTCAACTGAAAAAAGATTATCACCTTCTTTTACTTGTTGACCTACTTTAACGTAAATCTCAGCGACCACACCTTCGTGTAGCCCTTCTCCTATATCAGCAAATTTAAATGTATACATCTTAATATACTCCCAATAATTCTGGACTTTCTAATAATTGTTTTACTCTTGAAGCAAATCTTCCAACGTCAGCTCCATCGATTCATCTATGGTCAGCTGCTACTGTTAGATACATAACTTTCCCAGCTACTAGTGTTCCTTTTTCAACAAAGGCCTCATCTTGAATAGCTCCAACTCCTAAAATAGCTAATTCAGGGTAATTTATAACTGGAACTCCTCATAGAGATCCAACTGATCCATAGTTAGTAACGGTAAAGCCAGCGTTTTTCATATCGTCTGGCTTAATGGTTTTATTTCTAGCAGCGCTAGCTAGTCTTGAAACTTCTCTAGCTAGATCTAGCACTGATAAAGCATTAGCATTTTTAATAACTGGAACCATTAGTCCAGCTTCGGTATCTACTGCAAAACCTAAATTAATAACTCCGGGAAAATCTAGAGTTGATTTAGCTTCATTATATTTAGCGCTAAATAATGGAAATTCTTTTAAAGCAACTGAAACTGCTTTTAAAATAAAAGGTAAAAAGGTAATTTTAACGTCTTCTGATTTAAGAAGTGAATCTTTAATAGATGATCTTAAATCTCATAATTTAGTCATATTTACTCTATGAACTAAATTAGTATAAGCCACGTTGCTTCATGAATTGGTCATGGCTTTTGCGATTGCTTTTCTAATAGGTTTTACTGCTTCTGAATAAGCTCCAACTTGAGGTGCAGCAGTTGCGCTAGCTGAAGCAGCTACAGGTTGAGTTGCGGCGGCAGCAGGAGAAAAGTTTTTAACGTCTTCATATAAAACTTTTCCATCAAATCCGCTACCTTTAACTTGAGAAATATCTACTCCAAGTTTAGCAGCTAGTGCACGAGCAATAGGTGTTGATTTTACTTGCATATTTTCCTTCCTAAAATTTAAATGAAGTAACTTCTTTAACTTTATCTACGATTTTATCAGCAGATATAGCGTGATATACTTCCCCTTTAGCTAGTGGCACGGTAATATCATATCCGGTTAGTCTTGCTAGAGGAGCTTTTAAGTATTCAAAAGCTCTTTCGTTAACTGCTGCCATAAGTTCTGAAGATACCGAAAAGCTTCTAACAGCTTCATGAACTACAAGAAGTCTTCCAGTTTTTTTCACAGATTCAACTACAGTAGGTAAATCTAACGGCTTAATGGTTCTTAAATCGATTAGCTCTACTGAAACGCTATCTCCTAGTTTTTGCACGGCTTCAATAGCAGCATGCACTTGCGCTCCATAGGTAACTAGAGTAAGGTCGGTTCCTTGTTTTAAAACGTTAGCTTTTCCGATTTCTACGGTATATTCTCCGGCTGGAATTTCTTGCTTACCTGCACGGTAGATTTTTTTAGGTTCTAAAAATACGACAGGATCTGGATCGTTAACTGCAGCCAATAGCAATCCTTTAGTATCGTAAGGAAAGGCTGGCATAACTACTTTAATCCCTGGAATGTGAGCAAATAAAGCTTCGATAGCTTCAGAGTGATGCTCTAGCGCTCTAACTCCTCCACCCATTGGCATTCTTAAAACTAGTGGCGAAGTGAATCTTCCTCTTGAACGGTTTCTAATTCTTGCAGCGTGAGTAAACATTTGTTGGAAAGAAGCGTATGAAAACCCTTGGAATTGCATTTCGATAATTGGATGAAGCCCTGCCATAGCAGCTCCGACTGCAACTCCGGCAATAGCAGCTTCGGCAATAGGAGTGTCAAATACTCTTTCTGGTCCAAATTCAGCTTGTAGTCCTTGTGTTGCTCTAAAAACTCCACCTTCAAATCCTGCATCTTCTCCAAATAAAACAGTTTTTGGATCTTTACGCATTGCAGTAAATAAAGCGTCGTTTAATGCTTCGATGTTATTAACTGTTATTTTTTTATCAGACATTATTTCCCTCCGTGAGCTTTAAAGAAGTCTAAAGCTTCTTGTTTTTGTTCTTTTAATTCTGGAGTTAATTCTGCGTATGTGTAATCGAAGACTTCATCTAAAGTAGCTTCGTTTAATTTAACAGATTCTTCATAGGTTTTTTTAGCAACTTCAAGAGAATCAGCTCAGATTTTTTCAATTTCTTTTTTGGTAAGAAGCTTTCTATCAAGAAGGTATTTTTCAATACGGTGCATTGGTTCTCATACTTCTTGTTCTTTCTCTTCAGTTTCTGTTCTATAAACTCTAGGGTTATCTGATGTAGTATGTGGGCCTTGTCTTCAAGTTACAAATTCCACTAAAACAGGACGAGATTCTTTTCTTGCAAATTCAACAGCTTCTTTTATAACGTCATAGCTAGCTAATAGATCGTTTCCATCTACTACCACTCCTGGAACAGCAGCTGCCACTGCTTTAGCGGCAATAGTTGATGAAATACTTTCTAAATGATTTGGTGTTGAAATTGCTCATTGGTTGTTATTAACGCAAAATACAGCAGGTCAGCTTCTAACTGAAGCAAAGTTCATTCCTTCGTAGAATTCTCCTTCGGCGGTACCACCATTACCTATAAAGCAAAGTGCAACTCCACCGGTTTTATTTTGCTTTAAAGCAAAAGCAACTCCGGCTGCTTGTGAAATTTGAGTTCCTATAACGATATTAATAGGAGTAACATTAACTCCTTCAGGAATTTTTGAACCTCTTTCGTTACCGTTTCAATATAACATTTGATTTACCATCGGTACGCCTAAAGCAAGCATGGTAGCGTTAGATCTAAAGGCTGGTAGGAATCAATCTTTTTTCTTGTCAAGAGCAAATGCGGTAGCAACTTGCAGAGCTTCTTCTCCTAAGTTAGGAGCAAAGGTAAGCATTCTTCCTTGTCTTTGTAGTTGAAGCATGTAAGTATCTTGTTGACGAGATAAAACCATTCATTTGTAACCTTCAACTAATTGTTTGTCGGTTAATTGTGGTTTATATTTTTTGTCAATTAAATTACCGTTAACATCTAAAACACGAATTAATTTAGATGGGTCAGTCATTACGACATCTTTACCATCTTTATCAACTAGATATTTGTATTTTGTTGACATTTTTTACCTTTCAATAAATAATAATTAAGTAAATATATTTTACTAAAATATGATTATTTTCTGGCGATAATATCCAGGTTTTCTTTTATTTTTTGAGCAATTGATTTATTGGTTACTTTTTGCAGCTCTTCAAAGCTGGCATTATAGATATTTGCAAAGGTTCCAAAATGCTTTAAGAGCTTTTCTTCGGTCTTATACGAAATTCCTTTGATTTGAATAAGCCGTGACTTAAACGTTAAATTTATTTGATTTTTTTGCATTCTTTTTTTGGCAAATAAATCAACTTCTTCTTGAATTTTTGATAAAAATAAAAAACTCTCACTTGAAATTTTAATAATTTCATCTTTAGAATTAATCATTAAATTTGTTTTATGATTTTTATCTTTTACAAGGCCGAAAAGCTTTATTTCCAAATTAGCACTAAAGTCTTTGTTGAAGTCTAAAATTGCTTTTTGGGCAAATTTTATTTGCATAGAAGAACCGTCTAATATAAAAATATCATCTTTGGTTATAAATAAATGATTTCTTTTTAGATATTTATAAACGCTATGATACATATATTCAATATCAGATTTAATTTTTAATTCTTTTTGCTCTTTTTCATGATTAAAAGAAGCATATAGATGCGGATTTTTTTCCGCTTTGGTATAGCAAATGCAACTTCCAATCGGGCTTGAATTATTAAAATGAGAATTATCAAAAATAAATATCGAATTGAGCTTATCTAAAAATAATTCAGAGGCTAAATTTTTTCATAAATTAAGCTTGTGTTGCTCCAAAATTATTTTTTGATTTAGATATGATTCATAACCGCTGTTGTTATTTTCATTAGCTAGCTTGATTAAATCGTGATTTATTCCTTTTTGAGGAAATATTATTTTAGATTTAAAATCTAAATCTAGATTTAAATCTTTGTATTTATAGTCAAGAATTATATTATCTGGAAGAGCTTTGTTTTTGTAAAATTCTTTTAAAAAATTAGAAATTATATTTTCTAAAGAATCATAATTTTCAATTATTTTTCTTTGGAAAATGTTTTGAACTCCATAAATATAAAGCATATAAAAAATAGCAATAGATTCATTTTTTTCTTCAAATGAAAATACGTCATAGTTTTTATATTTAGAAATTTCAATTATTTGTTTTTCTTTGAATTGACTGATAAATTCTAGCGCTTTTTGATATTCAATTGCAGCTTCAAAATTTAAATTATCAGCGGCTGCTAGCATTTTTTCTTTTAATAAATTATTAAAGTCATTGTTTTTAAATTTTAAAATTTCTTTTAAGGTGTTAAATTTTTCAATTCAATACATTTTTGGCTTGTCTTTTATCAAAAGCCCTTGATTATATAAAAAGATTCTTTGCAAAATTTTTACAAATTTAAATAAATGACTTTGTGGATATGGCCCATAGTAGATATTAAATTCACTATTTTTACTAACTCTATAAGTTTGTTTTATTTCTAGGCTATCTTTAATCTTAATATTTAAATAAGGATATTGCTTATCATCAAGAAGCATTATGTTATATTTTGGCCGATATTGATCGATATATTTTTTTTCTAAAATAAGCGCAGCTTTAGGAGAATCGGCTATAAAATAGTCAAAAGAATATATATTTTCAAACATGGCATATGTTTTAAAGGAATTTATATTTCCTTTAAAATATGAATTCATTCGATTATGTAAATTATTAGCTTTACCGACATAAATTACATTATCAAATTGATCTTTTCATAAATATGTTCCTGGTTTTTTTGGAACATTTTTAAGTAAAGATAATAGCTCTTGTTTTTTATCCATTAGTTAAATTTTAATTTAAATTATTATATTGTTTTATAATTATTTATATAAAAATTATTTATATAAAAATATTATGAAAAATCTTAATTGTAAATGTAAAACTTGCAATTGTAAAGATTGCAAGTGTGAAAAAACTTGTTCTTGCTAGAGTTTTTTCTTAGATAAAGCCCGCGCGGCTTTTTTTTATACAAAAAAACAACAAACTAAATTCAAAAGAAAAAAAGTTTGTTATTTTTTTGATTTTTAATTATAAAGAAACGAAGTATTCTAAAACTCTAACTAATTGCGATACGTATGACATTTCGTTATCGTATCATGCGAATAGTTTGTATAATCTTCCGTCTTTTGATTCAACAAAGTTTGTTAGTTTTGAATCAAAAACTGATCCGTAGTGAGAGTTAACGATATCTGATGATACTATTTCATCGGTTTCAAATTTAAATGATTCATTAGCAGCTTTTTTAAAGGCAGCGTTAAGCTCTTCTACAGAAGGAGATTTTTCAAGTCTAACGCTTAAATCTACTAAAGATCCAGTTAAGGTTGGAACTCTAATAGCAATACCATCTAAAACGTTAGATGCTTGAGGAACTACAAGGCCAATTGCTTTTGCAGCTCCAGTTGAAGTAGGAACGATATTTTCAGCAGCAGCACGCGCTCTTCTTAAATCTTTATGTGGAGCATCTTGAAGTTTTTGATCAGCAGTATATGAGTGAACGGTTGTCATATATCCTGATTTTAGACCGAATTCTTCAACTAAAACTTTTACCACAGGCGCAAGGCAGTTTGTAGTACATGATGCAGCAGAAATCACGGTATCACTACTTTTTAGAGTTTTATGGTTTACGTTATAAACCACAGTAGGAAGATCGCTTCCTGCTGGCGCTGAAATTAAAACTTTTTTAGCTCCGGCTTCTAAATGCTTAGATGCAAGGTCTTTCTTAGTGAAAAATCCAGTTGATTCAACTACTAAATCTACTCCTAGATCTTTTCATGGTAAATTTGATGGATCTTTTTCAGCAAAAACTTTAATTTCTTTTCCATTAACTCATAGTGAGCTATCTTTTTCTTCTACTGAAAATTGTAATTTTTTGAAAGCTGTATCGTATTTTAGCAGGTGAGCTAGAGTTTTAGCATCAGTTAAATCATTAACTGCTACCACTTCTACTTTGTCTGTAAGGCTTGTTTCTAGCATTCTACGTAATACTAGACGACCAATTCTACCAAAACCATTAATAGCTATTTTCTTTTTCATATTATCCTTAAAACATTAAATATTTGAATAAATTTTATTTACCGTAATTATAAAACAAAAAAGCCAAAAATAGTTGGCTTTTTTGTAAAACATTTTAGGGCATGTTTTTGGTTTTATTATTATTAAGTTGTACTTGGTGGTGTTTGTTCTGTAGATCCAGATGAATCTGAATTACTATATCCAGCTGGTTGTAATCTTGCTTCTTGAGTTTGACTTCCTCCAGTAGCTTCTTCTGCAGGAGGAGTTACTACTGGTGCTGTAAATACGCTTAAAGGTTTAACAAATTTAGTTAAAGGAATTCTAATTAAGAAAGTATTTAATCATCCATTGCTTGCTATTGCAGTAACTGCAAAGTATACTGCTTCAGTATCACCTTTTATTTGTTGTAAGAATACGTTGTTACCGTTTAAATCGTCTAAAGTTCCTGGTCTAAGCTCTCTTGTGTTTTGAACTTTAGTTATAGTAACTCCGTTTATTGAATTTGTTACAAATGCAGCTGGAAATTTAGGGTCAAATTTGTTAACGTAGTTAATTACAGACTGCATTAAAGGATTTACTAGTCTTTTAGTAAATAGCAGTCCTCTAAATGCGGTGTTAAATGCACCTGTAACATTTGAAGTACCATTAATTAAAGTATTAGCTGCAGTACCTACTGCAGGAACTGCTTGATCTAAAACAATAGCAGGTCCTGTATAGTTTAGGTAAACATTAACATCTTTAATGGTTTTAGCATGGTCAGCTGTATTTGCACCATTTGGCGTTGCTGAAGGTGATGACCCTTGAGTTTGAAACACATTTACTTCAGGATTTGAATCTTTGTATAAAACTCTTATAGTAAGAGTTACGCTAGTAGCTGAATCTTGTGCTAAAGCATATCCTTCCTTAGCTGCCAGATTGAAAGTAACTTTTGGGGTTAAATAAACTTTATTAGAACCTTTATTAGAAAATTCAACTTCATCTCAAGTGATAGTAGGAGTTGATAAAACCATATTCTTGAATTTATCTTTTCCTAATTTTCTTGTTAGCTGATCTGCTACAAGACTTAGTTTATCTTGGTTAGCTGCAAATCAATCTTCTAGTTTTTTTTGATTTGCTTCTTTGTGAGTTGCTTTACCTTTTTCTTCACCATCTGCTTCATAACCTTGCACTACTATTTTAGGCATAAACCCGTCTCAGTATAGTGTACGATCAGCGTCAACTTTATAGTAAGCAGTTTTGGTTGTAGGGTTATCACCGTTAAGTGCATCAGTAGCTGCTTTTAAAGTATCGTTTAATGATTTTAGATAAGATGCTGTTGATGCTAAATCAGCTGATGGAGCTGCTAGTTGAGTTTCTGCTTCTGCTGCAGCTTCTTCTTCACCTTCTGCTTCTCCTGACATTGCAACTCTAACTGTAGCTGATGCTGCGGCTGATGTTCCTCCTCCACTTCCATCTCCGCTTCCACTTTCTGTTGGAGCTGTTGTAGCAGCTGCTTGAGCTGGAGCTATTACGAAGTTTTGTAGTTTGAATTCTGATTTTTCTCTAGCTTTGGTTCAAGCTCTAGGGTTTGGTAAAGCGCCTCCTTCTGGAGCAGGAATCATAATTGATTGAGCTGTTCATTGGAATGCAGGAAACACTGATGAAGCTTTAAGTAGCGCTGCATCGAAATCTGCTTTGTTATCTGCATCATAGTAGTTTCTTGGGTAGTCCACTTGCATTACAAGACCTTTAGAAACTAGATCTTGAAGTGATGTTAGAGAATCTTTTAATGATGTTAGGTTTTCTAACATTGTTGTAGCTTCAGTTGCGTGATCTTTAGTTAAAGCATCAACTTGTTTTTCTAGTTCAGTTTTTAAAGCTGTATTAACAAGAGATTCAAGTTCTGTAACTTTAGCTGCAGCGCTAGTTTTTGTTTTTTGGAAGTCAAGATCTGGTTTAACTGCTGCAACTGCTGCATCTAGAGCTGTTTTTGCAGATTCTAATGTAGCTTTTGTTGTGTCTAAATTACTTGAAGCATCTAGGTTTTTAAGTTTTGAATCTTCTGTTAGAAAACCAGCTGCTGCTGTGTATTTTTCTTCTAAAGTAGTTTTATGAGTAGTATCTGTTACTTTTGAGTATTCAGCATCTTCTTTAACTTCCTTAGCTTTAGTAACCGATCCGCTTAATGCTTTTACAGCTGAAACAAGAGCGTCTGCTTTAGTTTTTAAATCTCTGGCTTCAGCTTCTGTTGTAGTTGCTTCAACTTGTCTTTTTAATGCTTCTTTAACTGAATCTGATAATTCTGCTGAAGCATCAATAGCGGTTTTAGCTTCTGTTTTAGCAGCCTCTACAGGGTCAACTGTACCACCTCCTGGGTTTCCTGGATTTGGGTTTTGAGGATTATCAGTACCTGGATTTCCTGGAGTACCTGGATTTCCTGGATTTGGGTTTTGAGGATTATCAGTATTTGGGTTTCCAGGTGTTGGTTCAGGTGCTGGAGTTTGATCACCACATGAAATTGCTATAACAGCAGGAGCAATGGCCACTGCACTAGCTGCTAATAGTAATTTAATTTTTTTATTTTTCATAAATAAATCCTTTTATTTTACGCATCAAAATTCGATTAAGGGTCTATATTTTTGTGTTTTGAATTTTTTGAATAATGCGTTAAATTAAAATAACTTTCTTTAATAATTTACTTAATTTCTTAATAATTATACAACATTAATTTTTTTAAGCAAGAAATTAACGTAGTTAATTAACTTTTTAGCGCCAATTTATAAGTGAATTAACTAAATTTGTACGTGTAAATTTTAGCAAAAATAAATTAATATTTTTTAATTATTTAAAAACATTATAAGTATTTTTTATTTTTAAATAATTTATTTTTTGTGTTTTTGAATTGTTTATTTTTTCTCTTAAATAAATTTTTAATAAAAATGAAAATTTAAAACTTTTTTATTTAAAGTTTTTATAGCTGTTTTTCAAGACTTTTAAATCAAAAAAATTAAAAAAACAAAAACAAAAACAAAAACCTGAAAATTTAAAGCAAAAAAAACAAAATATTTTTAAAAGGAATAATTCAACACTTAAATTTTTGAAAATAAATTAAGATCTAAATATTTTCACTATTAAATTGTGATCATTATTTTATTTTTAATATCAATTTATAAAGTTATTAACGTTAACAAATTTAAATTTAATGGTAATTCTTTTAGAGACTAAATTAACGCTTTAAGGCAAGCTATTAAAAAATACATTCAAAGCTTTGATCCAAAATTTAAAACAAGTAAAACCTCAGGATACCAAGCTTGAGTTTCATGACTTAAAGTTGAAGGAAGCATTTTAAAACAAGAACAAATTAGATGAGGTAATAATATATTCTTACAACATATAAATCTTTGCATTGTAAATATAAAATTTTCAATAACTAATAGAAAGCTTTGCTAGTAACAATATAAAAACTATTAATTTATACTGAGACGGGTTTATGCCTAAAATTGTAGTTGAAGGCTATCAACCAGCAGGCCATGGAAATAATAAAGATACTAACGAAACTGCAAATAAAACAAAACTAGAAGCTTGATTTGCAGCAAATCAAGACAAATTTACTTTAGTAGCTGACCAATTAACAAGAAAATTAGGTTCTGATAAATTTAAAAACGTTAAGCTTACATATAGAAGCATTACATGAACAGATTTTACTGTAGCTGGAGTAACCCGTTGAAATCCTACCGTTAAATTTAGCGTAGAAGCTAATGAAGGTTATACGTTAGATACTAACTCTACAAGAGAGATTGATCTTGTAGTTAGAGTGCTATATGAAAGCGCAGAAGCCAACGCTGCTAATGTCTTTACACATGAAGGAGCTTCATCTTCAGCAGCGCCAGGTAATACAAAGACACCAAATGATCCTAAGGTTATAAAAAACGTTAATGTGTATCTTAACTACACCGGGCCAAATATTGAGTTAGATGCAGAGCTGCCACAAGTAGGAAATCAGAATAATACTTCAATTAACGGAACCTCAAATGTAACAGGTGACTTTAACACTAAATTCAAAAAATTATTAGTAAACGTAGTAAGGGGGGGTCACGCTGAATCTTCATTATTCCAAGCAATAATTAACTACGTTAATAAATTTGACCCTAAATTTAGAGCTCAATTTGTAACAAATTCAATAAACGGAGTTACTATAACTAAAGTTCAAAACACAAAAGAGCTAAGACCTGGAACTTTAGACGATTTAGTAAAAAATAGGAACAACGTATTCTTACAACAAATAAAAGGTGATAAAGAAGCAGTGTATTTTGCAGTAACTGCAATAGCAAGCAATAATTGATTAAATACCTTCCTAATTAGAATTCCTTTGACTAAATTTGTTAGACCTTTAACTGAATTCAGGCCTACAACTCCTACAAACACTTCTAGCGATACTCAACAACAAGGAACTGAACAAACTGGTGAAACTCAAGGTTCACAACCAGCAGGACAAATCCAATAATAAAACCAAAAACATGCCTCAAAATGTTACTAATATACTGAGACGGGTTTATGCCTAAAATTGTGCTTGAAGGTTTTGATTCAACATGAGGTAGAAATTCAGACAACCAAGATAAAATTAGAGCTTGATTTGGTGATGCAGCAAACTGAGTAGGACTATCAGATCAACTAACTAAAAAGCTTGGAGCAGAAACATTTAAAAACGTAAAGTTAACTTATAAAGAAGTTACCTTTAGTACTAATGCTGTTAAAACTCCAACTGTAACATTTACAGTTGAAGCACAAGATGGATACACTCTTGATAATTCAGCAAATGAAATTAGCCTTGTTGTTAGAGTCTTATATAACCGTGGAAGTGAAAACGTAATTCAACTTCCTAGACAAGGAGCTTCATCTTCAGCAGCACCTAGAGGAGCTACCGTTAATGATGCTAACGTAAAAGCAAAAGTTAATGTGTATTTAAACTACACCGACATTTAATTAAGTTTAAAAAATAAATTTAGTTTTATTTTTAACTTAATTTTTTTGTGGTTTACAAGCGGATCGGTTACTGCTGCTAAAGCAGTTAAAGAAGATGCTGAATACTCAAAAGTAACAGATACTACTCATAAAACTACTTTAGAAGCAAAATTAACAGCAGCAGCTGGTTTTCTAACAGAAGGTTCAAAACTTGCAAATCTAAATGCTGATGGAACTTTAGCAACTACTCAAGCTTCATTAGAATCTGCAAAAACAGCTCTAGATGCAGCAGTTGCAGCAGTTAAACCAGATCTTGACTTCCAAAAAACAAAAACTAGCGCTGCAGCTAAAGTTATAGAACTTGACGCTCTTGTTAATACAGCTTTAAAAGATGAATTACAAAGACAAGTTAATGCTTTAACTAAAGATCACGCCGCTCAAGCTACAACAATGTTAGCTAACCTAACATCATTAAAAGAATCATTAGAATCTCTTCAAACTTTAGTATCAGATGGTCTAAAAATGCAAGTGGATTATCCACAAAAATACTACGATGCTGACAATAAAGAAGCATTCGATGCAGCTTTACTAAAAGCTTCATCAGTGTTTCCTGCATTCCAATGAACAGCTCAATCAATTATGGTTCCTACTCCAGAAGGAGGCGCTTTACCAAACCCTAGAGCTTGAACCAAAGCTAGAGACAAATCAGAATTCAAACTACAAAACTTTGTAATGGCTCCAGCTCAAGCAGCTACACCATCAGCAACAGAACCTGCAGCAGCTGAATCAGCTTCAGCTACAGTTAGAGTTGCAATGTCAGGAGAAGCAGAAGGTGAAGAAGAAGCTGCAGCAGAAGCAGAAACTCAACCAGCAGCACCAACACCAGCAGCTGATTTAGCATCAACAGTTTCTTACTTAAAATCATTAAATGACACTTTAAAAGCTGCTACTGATGCACTTAACGGTGATAACCCTACAACCAAAACTGCTTACTATAAAGTTGACGCTGATCGTACACTATACTGAGACGGGTTTATGCCTAAAATAGTAGTGCAAAGTTATGAAGCAGATGGTGAAGAAAAAGGTAAAGCAACTCACGAAGATGCAAATAAAACAAAACTACAAGAGTGATTTGATACTCCTGCTAATTGAGAAAAACTTTCAGAACAGTTAACCAAAAAACTAGGTTCTGATAAATTTAAAAATGTAGTTTTAACATCTCCAATGGTTAGCTATGAAGAAGTAACTGTTAATTCAAATGCTTGAAAAAATCCAAAAGTTACCTTCACAGTAGAGGCAAAACCTGGTTATGAATTAACACAACCTACAACAGATCCTAAACAAATCTCTCTAACTATTAGAGTTCTTTATTCATCTCAGGAATCTAACCAAAACCTACTTACTATTCAAGGAGCTTCATCTTCAGCAGCTCCTAGAAATGCTACCGTTAATGATGCAAATGTAAAAGCAAATGCTAATGTGTATTTAAACTACACCGGGCCAAGCATTGTCTTAGATGCAGATCTACCAACAGTAGGCGGAGAAGAAAATACTTCAATTAACGGAACCTCAAATGTTACAGGTGCATTTAACACTGCATTTAGAGGAAATCCATCTAAAGGACTGCTATTTACCAATAGATATGTAAATCCTTTATTGAAGTCTGTAATTAACTATGTTAATAAATTCGATCCAAAATATAGAGCTCAATTTGTAACAAATTCAATAAACGGAGTTACTATAACTAAAGTTGAAAAAATAAAAGAGCTAAGACCTGGAACTTTAGACGATTTAGATAAGAACAACGTATTCTTACAGCAAATCCAAGGAGATACTGAAGCAGTATATTTTGCAGTAACAGCTGTAGCAAGCAATAATTGATTAAATACCTTCCTAATTAGAATTCCTTTGACTAAATTTGTTAGACCTATTACACCATTTAGAGCACCAGCAGCTCCAGCTCAATCTCAAGGCGGACAAACTGAAACTTCACAACCAGCACAAAGAACAGGACAAAGCCAATAATAAAACCAAAAACATGCCTCAAAATGTTACTAATATACTGAGACGGGTTTATGCCTAAAATTGTGCTAGATAATTTTGATTCAGGTTGAACAAATGATTTAGACAACCAAAATAAAATTAAAGCTTGATTTGGTGAAGCAGAAAACTGAGAAGGTTTATCTGATCAACTAACTAAAAAGCTTGGAACAGAAAGATTTAAAAACGTTGTTCTTTCAAATCCAACAATTAGTGTTGAAACCGTAACGCTTTCAAGTGGAAGCGTTAAATTTCCTAAGGTAACCTTTAGAGTGGCAGCTAAAGATGGTTACCAATTAGCAAGTGGAGAAGGAACAACAACTACCTTAGAATTAAAAATAAGGGTTTTATATAGCTCAAGTAATCCAAACACTCTTTTACTTCCATATCAAGGAGCTTCTCCTTCTGCAGCGCCAGCTGGTTCAACGCCATCTAATAATGCCGCAGTAATTAGAGACGTAAACGTTTATATGAACTACACCGGGCCAAATATTGAGTTAGATGCAGATCTACCAAGAGTAGGCGAACAAGAAAATACTTCAATTAACGGAACTTTAAATGTAGATGGTGACTTTAACACTAAATTCAAAAAATTATTAGTAAACGTAGTAGGGGAGAGTATCACTCAAACTTCATTATTACAAGCAATAATTAACTACGTTAATAAATTTGACCCTAAATTTCCAGCTGAATTTGTATTAAAAACAAACGGAGTTGCTTTAACTAGCGTTCAAAGCGGCACACAACTTAAAATAGGAAGTTTAAACGATTTCCTATACAATAACAAAGGATTCTTACAACAAGTTAATGGAGACTCAAGCGCAGTATATTTTGCAGTTACTGCAATAGCAAGCAATAATTGATTAAATACATTCTTAATTAGAATACCTTTAACTAAATTTGTTAAACCTGTTACTGCGTTTATGCCAGCTGCCCCTATAGCTCCAGCTCAACAAGAATCTCAAGAAAATACTCAAACAACACAAGGTTCACAACAAGCTCCAGAAGGTGGATCTTCAACATCAGGAACAGGTTAATCACAACAAGCTACAAGTTAATAATAAAACCAAAAACATGCCCAAAATATTTAAATTTTTAAAGTTATTGCTCAAAGGATTTAAAAATATATACAAATAGATGCAAAAATATAATTTGCGTACAAAGATGGTTTATATTTTTGAAATTTTTCAAAATTAATATTTAGCTAAAAAAACTTAAAAACTGATCAGCTCAAGCAGCTACTCCAACAACAACGCAAACTTCACCTAGCGCGGCAACATCAGCTACAGTTAGACTTGCAACAGAAGAAACAAGTACAAACTCAGGAGAATCATCACCTTCACTAACTCCTGAAGCATCAACTCCAACAGCTGATTTAGCATCAACAGTTTCTTATCTAAAAACCTTAGATACAGATCTTAAAGCGCAAACTGCAGCACTAAATGGTGATACTACAACTAATAAGACAGCATACTACAAACTAGTTGACGGTCGTACACTATACTGAGACGGGTTTATGCCTAAAATAGTTGTAGATGATTACGTAGCAAATACTACTGAAGATAATAAAGAAGAAATCAAAGAAGCAAATAAAACAAAACTACAAAACTGATTTAAGGCTCCTGCTAATTGAGAAAAACTTTCAGAACAGTTAACCAAAAAACTAGGTGCTGATAAATTTAAAAATGTAGTTTTAACATCTCCAATGGTTAGCTATGAAGAAGTAACTGTTAATACAAATACTTGAAAAAATCCGAAAGTTACCTTTAACATTCAAGCAAAACCGGGTTACCAATTAACAGAGCCAACAACAGAAGAAAGTCAAATTTCACTTTCTATTAGAGTTCTTTATTCATCTCAGGAATCTAACCAAAACCTACTTACTATTCAAGGAGCTTCTCCTACTGCAGCTCCTAATAACACAAGAAATGCCAATGACGAAACAACTAAAAAAACAGTTAATGTTTATTTAAACTACACCGACATTTAATTAAGTTTAAAAAATAAATTTAGTTTTATTTTTAACTTAATTTTTTTGTGGTTTACAAGCGGATCGGTTACTAAAGCTAAGGAAGTTAAAGAAGATGCTGAATACTCAAAAGTAACAGATGCTACTCATAAAACTACTTTAGAAGAAAAATACACAGCAGCAACTGATTTTCTAACAGAAGATTCAAAACTTGCAAATCTAGATGCTTCAAGTAATTTAGACACAACAAAAGCTACATTAGAATCTGCAAAAACAGCTCTAGATGCAGCAGTTGCAGCAGTTAAACCAGATCTTGACTTCCAAAAAACAAAAACCAGCGCTGCAGCTAAAGTTACAGAACTTGAATCTCTTGTTAATACAGCTTTAAAAGCTGAACTACAAAGACAAGTTAATGAATTAACAAAAGAACAAGCTGCTCAAGCTACAACAATGTTAGAAAACCTAACATCATTAAAAGATTCTCTAACATCACTTCAAGATCTAGTTTCTAAAGGTCTTGTAATGCAAGTGGACTACCCAAGAAACTACTATGATGCAGATAACAAAGCAGATTTCGATGCAGCGCTACTTAAAGCTTCATCAGTGTTTCCTGCATTCCAATGAACAGCTCAATCAATTATGGTTCCTACTCCAGAAGGAGATGCGCTTCCAAACCCTAGAGCTTGAACCAAAGCTAGAGATAAATCAGAATTCAAACTACAAAACTTTGTAATGGCTCCAACTCAAGCAGCTACTCCAACAACAACGCAAACTTCACCTAGCGCGGCAACATCAGCTACAGTTAGAGTTGCAAATGGTGAAGCAGCTTCAGCAGCTGGCGCAGCATCAAGAGAAGCACAAACAACTCCTGCACCAGCTCCAATGGCTGATTTAGCATCAACAGCATCTTATCTAAAATCATTAAATGACACTTTAAAAGCAGCTACTGATGCACTTAACGGTGATAACCCAACAGAAAAAACAGCATACTACAAACCAGTTGACGGTCGTACACTATACTGAGACGGGTTTATGCCTAAAATAGTAGTGCAAGATTACCAAGCAGATGGTTACGACGTAGCAGATGGTCAAGGAAACAATAGAACAGCTCAAGAAAAAGCAAATAAAACAAAACTAGAAGCTTGATTTAGAGAAGAGTCAAACTGAACAGGACTAGAAGACCAGCTAACAAAAAAATTAGGTGAAGAAAAATTCAAGAATATGACTTTATCAAATCCTACAATTTCTTGAGATGAAGTTAGATTTTCTAATAGAGGTTCTAATAAAGGTTATTTAACCCCAAAAGTTACTTTCAATCTAGCAGCAAAAGATGGATATACTCTAGCAGAAGAATCAGCAGCTACTGTAACTCTTACAATAAGAGTTTTATATAAAGATTCAAATCTAACTAGAAATGTGCTTTCAACACAAGGAGCTTATTATACTGCAACTCCTAGTGATAATGCAACCACAATTGAAAAAGTTAACGTTTACTTAAACTACACCGGGCCTTCTATAGTTTTAGATCAAGCAGTTCCTGCAGTAGGTACTGCAAATAATACTTCACTAAATGGAACATCAAACGTTACAGATAAAGACTTTAATGATAAATTCAAAAAATTATTAGTAAGCGTATTAAGGAGGGGTCACGCTGAATCTTCATTATTCCAAGCGGTAATTAACTACGTTAATAAATTTGACCCTAAATTTAGAGCTGCATTTGTAACAAATGGAACAAACGGAGTTACTATAACTAAAGTTGAAAAAACAAAAGAGCTAAGACCTGGAACTTTAGACGATTTAGTAAAAAATAGGAACAACGTATTCTTACAACAAATCCAAGGAGACACTAAAGCAGTGTATTTACCAGTTACTGCAATAGCAAGCAATAATTGATTAAACACCGTACTTGTAAGAATTCCATTAACTAAATTCGTAAGACCTATAAGCGTATTAGAAGCACCACAGCAAGAAGAAACTCAAGAAGATGGCGAAGAAATGCAACAAGGTAACCAAGACGGAACTCAAGCAGGTCAAACTGATGAAACAGCAGGATCAGGAACACCTCAAGCATCATCACCACAAACCATGCCAAATTCAAGCCAATAATAAAACCAAAAACATACCCCAAAATGTTAGCGCTATACTGAGACGGGTTTATGCCTAAAATTGTAGTTGAAGGTTACGTAGCAAGTGATGATGCAAGGGTTGATGAAAAAACTCACGAAGATGCAAATACAAAATTATTGCAACAATGATTTGATACTCCTGCTAATTGAGAAAAACTTTCAGAACAGTTAACCAAAAAACTAGGTGCTGATAAATTTAAAAATGTAACTCTTTCATCTCCAAAAGTTACTTATGAAACTATATCAACAGGTAAAAATGTAAAAATTCCTAAAGTAACCTTTACACTTCAAGGTAAAGAAGGATATAACCTTCAAATTGATAATGGAGCTAGCCAATCGCTAACTCTATTAATTAGAGTGCTATACACCAGTGCTGATGCAACTGAAAACGCACTTAGATATCAAGGAGCTTCATCTTCAACAGCGCCAGGAAGTCCAACAGTTAATGATGCTAACGTAAAAGCAAAAGTTAATGTTTATTTAAATTACACCGGGCCTTCTATAGTTTTAGATGAAGCCCTTCCTACAGTAGGCGGAAAAGAAAATACTTTAATTAATGGTACTTCAAATGTTGAAGGAACCTTTAACGATAAATTCAAAAAATTATTAGTAAACGTAGTAGGGGAGAATATCACTCAAACTTCATTATTACAAGCAATAATTAACTACGTTAACAAATTTGACCCTAAATTTCCAGCTTCATTTGTATTAAAAACAAACGGAGTTGCTATAGCTAGCGTTCAAAACAACACACAACTTAGAATAGGAAGTTTAAACGATTTCCTATGAAATAAAAAAGGATTCTTACAACAAGTTAATGGAGACTCAAGCGCAGTATATTTTGCAGTTAACGGTGTAACCAGCCAAGGTTGATTAAATACTTTCCTAATTAGAATTCCTTTAACAAAATTTGTTAAACCTTTAACAGAATTCAGGCCTACAACTCATACAAGCCCTTCTAGCGATACTCAACAAGAACAAACTGAACAAACTGGTGGGAATCAAGATGCATCAGGTGGAGCTTCTGAATCAGGAACAGCAAGCCAACCACAACAAGCTGCAAGTTAATAATAAAACCAAAAACATGCCCCAAAATATTTAAATTTTTAAAGTTATTGCTCAAAGGATTTAAAAATATATATAAATAGATGCAAAAATATAATTTATGTGCAAAAATGGTTTATATTTTTGAAATTTTTCAAATTTAATATTTATCTAAAAACACAAAAACTAACCAGCTCAAGCAGCTGCACCAACACCAACAGAACCTGCACCAGCTGCAGTCGCTTCAGCTACAGTTAGAGTTGCAAATGGTGAAACAACTTCAGCTGATGGCGCAGCATCAGAAGATGCACAAGCACCACAAGCACCTGCAACTCCTGATTTAGCATCAACAGTTTCTTATCTAAAAACCTTAGATACAGATCTTAAAGCGCAAAATGCAGCACTAAATGGTGATAACCCAACAGAAAAAACAGCATACTACAAACCAGTTGACGGTCGTACACTATACTGAGACGGGTTTATGCCTAAAATAGTGCTTGAAGGTTTTGATTCAAGTTGAGCACAAAATACAGCCAACCAAAATAAAATTAGAGAATGATTTGCGACAGCATCAAACTGAGCAGGTTTATCTGATCAACTAACTAAAAAGCTTGGAGTAGAAAGATTTAAAAACGTTGTTCTTTCAAATCCACAAATTATTTTTGAAGACGTAAGGCTTTTAACTCGTGGAAGCGTTAAGTTTCCTAAGGTAACCTTTACAGTAGCTGCTAAAGATGGTTACCAATTAGCAAGTGGAGAAGGAACTTCAACTACCTTAGAATTAAAAATAAGGGTTTTATATAGCTCAAGTAATCCAAACACTCTTTTACTTCCATATCAAGGAGCTTCTCCTTCTGCAGTGCCAAGTGGTTCATCAGTTGATGATGATAACGTAAAAGCTAAAGTTATGTGTATTTAAACTACACCGACATTTAATTAAATTTAAAAAACAAACTTGCTTTTATTTTTAGGTTAATTTTTTTGTGGTTTATAATCGGATCGGTTACTAAAGCTAAAGAAGCTAAAAATGATGCTGAATACTCAAAAGTAACAGATACTACTCATAAAACTACTTTAGAAGAAAAATACACAGCAGCAACAGCATTACTAGAAGGTGAAACAAAACTTGCAAATCTAAATGCTGATGGAACTTTAGCAACTACTCAAGCTTCATTAGAATCTACAAAAACAGCTCTAGATGCAGCAGTTGATGCAGTTAAACCAGATCTTGACTTCCAAAAAACAAAAACTAGCGCTACAGCTAAAGTTACAGAACTTGAATCTCTTGTTAATACAGCTTTAAAAACTGAACTACAAAGACAAGTTGATGCTTTAACTAAAGATCATGCAACTGAAGCTACAACAATGTTAGCTAACCTAACATCATTAAAAGAATCATTAGAATCTCTTCAAACTTTAGTATCAGATGGTCTAAAAATGCAAGTGGACTACCCAAGAAACTACTATGACGCAGATAACAAAAGCGCATTTGACGATGCATTATTAAAAGCTTCATCAGTGTTTCCTGCATTCCAATGAACTACAGATTCAATTGTAGTTCCTGCTCCAGAAGGAGACGCGCTTCCAAACCCTAGAGCTTGAACCAAAGCTAGAGACAAATCAGAATTCAAACTACAAAACTTTGTAATGGCTCCAGCTCAAGCAGCTGCTACAACAGCTCCAACAGAAAGTGGAAGCGGAGATGGAAGTGGAGGAGGAACATCAGCCGTAGCATCAGCTACAGTTAGAGTTGCAATGTCAGAAGAAGCTGCAGCAGAAGCAGAAACTCAAACACCAGCACCAACACCAGCAGCTGATTTAGCATCAACAGCATCTTATCTAAAATCATTAAGTGACAGCTTAAAAGATGAAACCGATAAGTTAAATGGTGATACTACAGCTAATAAGACAGCTTACTATAAAGCAGATGCCGGTCGTACACTATACTGAGACGGGTTTATGCCTAAAATAGTAGTGCAAGATTACCAAGCAGATGGTTACGTAGCAGATGATCAAGGAAACAATAGAGCAGAACACGAAGCTGCAAATCAAAAAAAACTAGAAGCTTGATTTAAAGCAAATCAAGACAAATTTACTTTAGTAGCTGACCAATTAACAAGAAAATTAGGTGAAGAAAAATTCAAGAATATGACTTTATCAAATCCTACAATTTCTTGAGATGAAGTTAGATTTTCTAATAGAGGTTCTAATAAAGGTTATTTAACCCCAAAAGTTACTTTCAATCTAGCAGCAAAAGATGGATATACTCTAGCAGAAGAATCAGCAAATACTGTAACTCTTACAATAAAAGTTTTATATAAAGATTCAAATTTAACTAGAAATGTGCTTTCAACACAAGGAGCTTATTATACTGCAACTCCTAGTGATAATGCAACCACAATTGAAAAAGTTAACGTTTACTTAAACTACACCGGGCCTTCTATTGTTTTAGATGAAGCCCATCCTACAGTAGGCGAAAAAGAAAATACTTCAATTAATGGTACTTCAAATGTTAAAGGAACCTTTAACGATAAATTCAAAAAATTATTAGTAAACGTAGTAGGGGGGAGTTTCACTCAAACTTCATTATTACAAGCAATAATTAACTACGTTAACAAATTTGACCCCAAATTTAGAGCTGCATTTGTAACAGAAAAAAACGGAGTTGCTTTAACTAGCGTTCAAAGCGGCACACAACTTAGAATAGGAAGTTTAAACGATTTCCTATACAATAACAAAGGATTCTTACAACAAGTTAATGGAGACTCAAGCGCAGTATATTTTGCAGTTACTGCAATAGCAAGCAATAATTGATTAAATACCTTCCTAATTAGAATTCCTTTAACTAAATTTGTAAGACCTATTACACCATTTACAGCATCAGCAGTAATGATTCCTACTACTGAGGACTCTCAAGAAGAATCTGGAGAAAATTCTAGCCAAGCTGATAACACAGAGCAAAACGCAGAAAATCAAGAAGATGGACAATCAGGCGGAGAAGCTACTGAAACACAAGAAGCTCAAGGAGATTCAGCTTCACAATCATCACCACAAACTTAATAATAATAAAACCAAAAACATGCCCCAAAATGTTTTAATTAATTTAAGTTAAAAACTATTTTATTTTTTAAATAAAAAAATGTTTTAAAAAATAAGAACATAAAGCAAACACATTAGGTGGATATGATTTTTGAAATAAAAGAAACGCATTAATATTAACTACATGATTTGCAGCAAAATTTAAATATCTCAATTAAAAATTAATTCAAAAATATAAACCAAATTTAGGTTTAATTATTAACAAAATATACTGAGACGGGTTTATGCCAAAAATTACTCTTGAAAGTTTTACTGCATCGCAAGCAAATGTAGAAGATAATAAATCAAAACTTCAAACATGATTTAATACTAAAGCAAATTGAAGCAATCTAGAAGATCAACTTGTTAAAAAACTAGGAAGTGAGAAATTTAAAAACGTTAAACTAACCAATCCACAAGTAGATTGAAACATAGTAAATAGCAACCAATATAGACCTAAAGTTACCTTTGATGTAGCCCAAAAAGAAGGTTATGAATTGCAAAGCGGAAGTGAATTTTCACAAAGTCTTACAATGGTTATAAGAGTTTTATATACAACTCAATCACCTAATGCAAACGTTTTACAAATGCAAGGAGCTTCATCTTCAGCAGCGCCAGAAAATCCAACAGTTAATGATGCTAACGTAAAAGCAAAAGTTAATGTTTATTTAAACTACACCGACATTTAATTAAGTTTAAAAAATAAATTTAGTTTTATTTTTAACTTAATTTTTTTTGCAGTTTATAAGCGGATCGGTTACTAAAGCTAAAGAAGCTAAAAAAGATGCTGAATACTCAAAAGTAACAGATACTACTCATAAAACTACTTTAGAAGAAAAATACACAGCAGCAACAGCATTACTAGAAGATGGATCAAAACTTAAAAATCTAGATGCTTCAAGTAATTTAGACACAACAAAAGCTACATTAGAATCTGCAAAAACAGCTCTAGATGCAGCAGTTGCAGCAGTTAAACCAGATCTTGACTTCCAAAAAACAAAAACCAGCGCTGCAGCTAAAGTTACAGAACTTGAATCTCTTGTTAATACAGCTTTAAAAGATGAATTACAAAGACAAGTTAATGAATTAACAAAAGAACAAGCTGCTCAAGCTACAACAATGTTAGAAAACCTAACATCATTAAAAGAATCACTAGAATCTCTTCAAACTTTAGTATCAGATGGTCTAAAAATGCAAGTGGATTATCCACAAAAATACTACGATGCTGACAATAAAGAAGCATTCGATGCAGCTTTACTAAAAGCTTCATCAGTGTTTCCTGCATTCCAATGAACAGAGGATTCAATTGTAGTTCCTGCTCCAGAAGGAGATGCGCTTCCAAACCCTAGAGCTTGAACCAAAGCTAGAGATAAATCAGAATTCAAACTACAAAACTTTGTAATGGCTCCAACTCAAGCAGCTGCACCAACACCAACAGAACCTGTACCAGCTGCAGCCGCTTCAGCTGCAGTTAGAGTTGCAATGTCAGAAGAAGCAGAAACTCAACCAGCAGCACCAACACCAGCAGCTGATTTAGCATCAACTGCTTCTTATCTAAAATCATTAAATGACACTTTAAAAGCTGCTACTGATGCACTTAACGGTGATAACCCAACAGAAAAAACAGCATACTACAAACCAGTTGACGGTCGTACACTATACTGAGACGGGTTTATGCCTAAAATTGTGCTAGATAATTTTGATTCAAGTTGAGCACAAAATTCAGAAAACGAAAGAAAAATTAGAGATTGATTTAGAGAAGCATCAAACTGAGCAGGACTATCAGATCAACTAACTAAAAAGCTTGGAGCAGAAAGATTTAAAAACGTTGTTCTTTCAAATCCACAAATTATTTTTGAAGACGTAAGGCTTTTAACTAGTGGAAGCGTTAAGTTTCCTAAGGTAACCTTTACAGTAGCTGCTAAAGATGGTTACCAATTAGCAAGTGGAGAAGGAACAACAACTACCTTAGAGTTAAAAATAAGAGTTTTATATAGCTCAAGTGATCCAAACGCTCTTTTACTTCCATATCAAGGAGCTTCACCTTCAGCAGCGCCAAGTAATTCATCAGTTGATGATGCTAACGTAAAAGCAAAAGTTAATGTGTATTTAAACTACACCGGACCAGCAATTATGTTAAACGCTGATCTACCAACAGTAGGCGGACAAGAAAATACTTCAATTAACGGAACCTCAAATGTAAATGGTGACTTTAACACTAAATCCAAAGAATTATTAGTAAGAGATAACGCTCAAACTTCATTATTCCAAGCGGTAATGAATTATGTAAATAAATTTGATGTTAAATATCCAGCTAATCCAATAAGTGAGCAAAAAAATGGAGTTACTTGAGCTAAATTAGATAATAACGCGTTAAGAGTTGCAAACCTTGATGATGCTGAACCAGTTTACTTACAACAAGTTAACCAAGACACAAACGCTGTATACTTTGCAGTTAACGGTGTAGGTAACAACAAATGATTAAATACTTTCCTAATTAGAATTCCATTAACTAAATTTGTTAAACCTTTAACAGAATTCAGACCTACAACTCCTACAAGGCCTTCTAGCGATACTCAACAACAAGGAACTGCTCAAACTCAAAGTAATCAAGGTTCATAATAATAAAACCAAAAACATGCCCTAAAATGTTTAAGTTTTTAAGATTATTGTTCAAAGGATTTAAAAATATATATAAATAGATGCAAAAATATAATTTATGTGCAAAAATGGTTTATATTTTTGAAATTTTTTAAATTTAATATTTAGCTAAAAAAACTTAAAAACTAACCAGCTCAAGCAGCTCCTGCAACTCAAAGTGATTCAGCTGCAACTGCAGCCGCTTCAGCTACAGTTAGACTTGCAACAGGAACAGAAGAAGCAGCAGAAGATTCAGAATCATCAGAAGCTCAAACAGCTCCAATGGCTGATTTAGCATCAACAGCATCTTATCTAAAATCATTAAGTGACAGCTTAAAAGATGAAACCGATAAGTTAAATGGTGATACTACAGCTAATAAAACAGCTTACTATAAAGCTGATACTACTCGTACACTATACTGAGACGGGTTTATGCCTAAAATAGTTGTAGATGATGGTTACGTAGAAGATACTGAAGAAAATAATAAGGAAAATAACAAAAATACAAATCAACAAAAACTAGAAGCTTGATTTAAAGCAAATCAAGACAAATTTACTTTAGTAGCTGACCAATTAACAAGAAAATTAGGTTCTGATAAATTTAAAAATGTAACTCTAACAAATCCTCAAGTTAGCTATGAAGAAGTAACTGTTAATTCAAATACTTGAAAAAATCCAAAAGTTACCTTTAACATTCAAACAAAACCGGGTTACCAGTTAACAGAGCCTACAACAGAAGAAAGTCAAATTTCACTTTCTATTAGAGTTCTTTATTTATCTCAGGAATCTAACCAAAACCTACTTACTATTCAAGGAGCTTCTCCTACTGCAGCGCCAAGTGGTTCATCAGTTGATGATGCTAAAGTAAAAGCTAAAGTTAACGTTTATATGAACTACACCGGGCCAAATATTGTCTTAGATGCAGATCTACCAACAGTAGGTGGAAAAGAAAATACTTCAATTAATGGTACTTCAAATGTTGAAGGAACCTTTAACGATAAATTCAAAGAACTATTAGTCGATAATAATCGAGTGCCAAGAGAATTTCTTAGCACAGTTATAAACTATGTTAATAAATTTGACCCTAAATTTAGAGCTCAACTTGTAACAAGTATAAACGGAGTTGCTATAACTAGTGTTCAAAGCAAAAAAGAACTTAGAATAGGAAGTTTAAACGATTTCCTATACGATAACAAAGTGTTTTTACAACAAGTTAATGGAGACTCAAGCGCAGTATATTTTGCAGTTAACGGTGTAACTAGCCAAGGTTGATTAAATACTTTCTTAATTAGAATTCCTTTAACTAAATTTGTAAGACCTTTAACAGCATTTACTGCTCCTCCAGCTTCGGCTCCTACTCAAACAGATTCTGGAACAGGTGCACAAACTCAACCAGAAGCACAAAGCTAATAATAAAACCAAAAACATGCCCCCAAAATGTTTTCTTAATACTGAGACGGGTTTATGCCGAAAATTGTGCTAACTGATTTTGATAAAAATTGAGAACAAAATTCAGAAAACGAAAGAAAAATTAGAGAATGATTTGATAATGCAGTAAACTGAGCAGGACTATCAGATCAACTAACTAAAAAACTTGGAGCAGAAAGATTTAAGAACGTAAAGCTTACTTTCAAAGAAGCTAGCTTTAGTGGTGATGATATTAAAACTCCAACTGTAAAATTTACAGTTGAAGCAAAAGATGGCTACACTCTTGATAATTCAGCAAATGAAATTAGCCTTGTTGTTAGAGTCTTATATAACCGTGGAAGTGAAAGCACAATCCAGCTTCCTACACAAGGAGCTTCTCCTTCTGCAGCGCCAGGAAGTCCAACAGTTAATGATGCTAACGTAAAAGCTAAAGTTAATGTTTACTTAAACTACACCGACATTTAATTAAGTTTAAAAAATAAATTTAGTTTTATTTTTAACTTAATTTTTTTGCAGTTTACAAGCGGATCGGTTACTAAAGCTAAGGAAGTTAAAGAAGATGCTGAATACTCAAAAGTAACAGATACTACTCATAAAACTACTTTAGAAGCAAAATTAACAGCATCAGCTGGTTTTATAACAGAAGATTCAAAACTTAAAAACCTAGATGCTTCAAGTAATTTAGACACAACAAAAGCTACATTAGAATCTGCAAAAACAGCTCTAGATGCAGCAGTTGCAGTAGTTAAACCAGATCTTGACTTCCAAAAAACAAAAACTAGCGCAGCAGCTAAAGTTACAGAACTTGAATCTCTTGTTAATACAGCTTTAAAAGCTGAACTACAAAGACAAGTTGATGCTTTAACTAAAGATCATGCAACTGAAGCTACAACAATGTTAGCTAACCTAACATCGTTAAAAGAATCATTAGAATCTCTTCAAACTTTAGTATCAGATGGTCTAAAAATGCAAGTGGATTATCCACAAAAATACTACGATGCTGACAATAAAGAAGCATTCGATGCAGCTCTACTAAAAGCTTCATCAGTGTTTCCAGCATTCCAATGAACAGCTCAATCAATTATTGTAGAAACTCCTGAAGGTCAACTTCCAAACCCTAGAGCAGGAACCAAAGCTAGAGACAAATCAGAATTTAAACTACAAAACTTCGTAATAGCTCCAGCTCAAGCAGCTCCTGCAACTCAAAGTGATTCAGGTGCAGCTACAGCCGCTTCAGCTACAGTTAGAGTTGCAATGTCAGAAGAAGCTGCAACAGAAGCAGAAACTCAAACACCAGCAGCTCCAATGGCTGATTTAGCATCAACAGTTTCTTATCTAAAATCATTAAACGATACTTTAAAAGCAGCTACTGATGCACTTAACGGTGATAACCCAACAGAAAAAACAGCATACTACAAACCAGTTAACGGTCGTACACTATACTGAGACGGGTTTATGCCTAAAATAGTAGTGCCAGGTTATGAAGCAGATGGTGAAGGAAATGGTAAAGCAACTCACGAAACTACAAATCAACAAAAACTACAACAATGATTTGCAACCGAAAGTAATTGAGAAAAATTATCAGAACAGTTAACCAAAAAACTAGGTTCTGATAAATTTAAAAATGTAACTCTAACAAATCCTCAAGTTAGCTATGAAGAAGTAACTGTTAATTCAAATACTTGAAAAAATCCGAAAGTTACCTTTAACATTCAAGCAAAACCGGGTTACCAGTTAACAGAGCCTACAACAGATCCTAAACAAATCTCTCTAACTATTAGAGTTCTTTATTCATCTTAGGAATCTAACCAAAACCTACTTACTATTCAAGGAGCTTCATCTTCAGCAGCACCTAGAGGAGCTACCGTTAATGATCCAAATGTAAAGTCAAAAGTTAATGTGTATTTAAACTACACCGGGCCAAGCATTGTCTTAGATGCAGATCTACCAACAGTAGGCGGACAAGAAAATACTTCAATTAATGGTACTTCAAATGTTACAGGTGCATTTAACACCGCATTTAGAGGAAATCCATCTAGTGGACTGCTATTTACTAATAGATATCCAAATCCTTTATTAAAGTCTGTAATTAACTATGTTAATAAATTCGATCCAAAATATAGAGCTATATTTGTAACAAATTCAAAAAACGGAGTTACTATAACTAAAGTTCAAAGTGACACACAACTTAGACCTGGAACTTTAGACGATTTACTAAACAATAAGAACATCGTATTCTTACAACAAATAAAAGGTGATACAGAGGCGGTGTATTTTGCAGTTTCTGCAATAGCAAGCAATGGATGATTAAATACCTTCCTAATTAGAATACCCTTAACTAAATTTGTTAGACCTATTACACCATTTAGAGCACCAGCAGCTCCAGCTCAATCTCAAGGCGGACAAACTGAAACTTCACAACCAGCACAAAGAACAGGACAAAGCCAATAATAAAACCAAAAACATGCCCCAAAATGTTAGCGCT